>CAZEQV010000022.1:0-20990 GCA_964514435.1 uncultured Verrucomicrobiota bacterium | reverse complement strand
AGCCGTGGAGTTCGCCGAACAGATCGGATATCCGGTGGTGATGAAAATCGTGTCACCGGACATCATCCACAAGTCGGACTTTGGCGGCGTGCGCATCAACCTCGTCAACGCCGAGCAAGTGCTGGATGCTTTCGACCTGATGATGATCCGCATCCAACGCCGCATGCCCAACGCCAAAATTCGCGGCGTTTACCTGGAGAAGATGGGACAACGCGGCCACGAGGTCATCCTGGGCATGACACGCGACCCTCAATTTGGGCCGATGCTGATGTTCGGGTTGGGCGGCATTTTTGTGGAAGTCATGAAGGACGTGACGTTCCATCTGGCGCCGATCACCGCCGAGGAGGCTCTGCAAATGCTCAAAGGCACGCGATCCTACGCGTTGCTCAAAGGCGCGCGCGGACAAGGCCCGGTGGATTTGCAGGCCATTGCCTCGGCGCTGCAACGCATCAGCCAGATTGCGACCGATTACCCGCAGATCACCGAGTTGGACATCAATCCCTTTATTGTCGGCAAGGTCGGGCAACCGGCTTACGCCGCCGACGCCCGCATGACCTTGAGCGGCCCGGAATCAAAAGACGATCATGAGCACGAGCACTAAATCTCAGAAACCCAGTTTCGATCCACAATGGCAGCAGAAGTACCGCGAACAAATCACCACCGCCGCGGAAGCCGTCAAAAGCCTGCGCCCCGGGCAGCGCATCTTCATCGGCACCGGCTGCGCGGAGCCGCTGGAACTTGTCACGGCGCTGACACAGCGCGCCTCCGAGTTGCCGGACACCGAGATCGTCCACCTGCTGACGTTGGGCGACGCTCCTTATGCGCACAAGGAGATGACGCAGTATTTCCGGGTCAACAGTTTCTTCATTGCCCAGAACGTGCGCGATGCCATCCAGCAAGGTTGGGGCGATTACACGCCCATCTTTCTTTCGGAGATACCGCGGCTGTTCAATTCCGGCAGGCTTCCGCTCGATGTCGCGCTGATCCAGGTCACGCCACCCGACGAAGACGGCATGTGCAGCTTTGGGGTGTCGGTGGACATTGTGAAGAGCGCGGCGGAGAACGCCTCGCACGTCATCGCGCAGGTCAACCCCAACATGCCGCGCACCTTGGGCGACTCGTTCATTCATGTGTGCGAGATTGACGCTCTGGTTCCCACCAAAACCCCGATTTTGGAGCTGCCGGCCGAGGAAGAACTGCCGGCCACGCGACAGATCGCCGGATATATCGCTTCGCTGATTGATGACGGCTCCACGCTGGAGCTTGGCATCGGTCACATTCCGCACGCGTTGCTGTCATTCCTCGATAAAAAGAAGGACCTCGGCATCCACACGGAGATGCTGACCGACGGCATAGTGGATCTCGTGGAGAAAGGCGTCATTACCGGCGCTCGCAAGACCCTGGATCGCGGCAAGGTGGTGGCCAGTTTCTGTCTCGGCACGCGCAAGCTCTACGATTACATAGACAACAACCCGATATTCTCCTTCCACCCCACCGAGTACGTCAACGACCCCTTCATCATCAGCCAGCAAAACCGCATGGTGGCCGTCAACGTCGCCCTCGAAGTGGACCTGACCGGCCAGGTCTGCGCGGACTCTTTGGGCGCCAAATTCTTTTCCGGTGTGGGCGGGCAAGTGGACTTCAACCGCGGCGCCGCCCGGTCGCGTGGCGGCAAACCCATTATTGCCATGTTCTCCACGGCCAAGAACGGCACGGTTTCACGCATCGTCAGCCAACTCAGTCCCGGCGCCGGTGTCGTCACCACCCGGGCCGATGTGCATTACGTCGTCACCGAGTTCGGCGTCGCCTATCTCCACGGCAAAACCGTCAGCGAACGCGCGATGGCGCTGATCAGCATCGCCCACCCGGATTACCGGGCTCAACTGTTGCGGGACGCGATTGCCGCCCGGTATCTTTCGGCTGATCTGGCGGATCTCGAGGACAAACTGAGCGCGGGTCCCAAGGAATTGCGGGCGACCTACATCTTGCCGGACGGCCAACAGATCAACTTCCGATCCATCCACGCCACCGACGAACCCAACATGCGTCACCTGTTCTACCGGCTGTCCGAGCATACCATCTACTACCGGTTCATGGAGCACTTGAAGCGCATTCCCACCAAACAAATCCGGGATTTCACCTACATTGATCACCGCAGCGACGTGGCCATCGTAGCCACGATACCGGAGGCGCACGGAGAGGACATCATTGCCATCGGCCGCTACTATCTCGACACCAAGACCAATCAAGCCGAAGTGGCGTTTGTGGTGCACGACGACTGGCAAGGCAAGGGCATCGGCACGTTCATCTTGAAGCACCTCATCAAAATTGCCCGCCGCAACGGCATCCGCGGATTCACCGCCGAAGTGTTGCGCGACAACCGTCCGATGCAGGCGGTGATCAACAAGAGCAACTGCAAAGTCCGCAGCCACCTCAACGGCAACGTGTACAGCTTCGAGATGGACTTCGAGTAAGAGCCGCCCGATCAGGCTTCAGGCGGAGTGGCCGGAACTTCAGGCACCGGCGCGACCGTGGCTTCCTTCTGCTCCAGCAGTTCGTTGCGCAACGGCTCCTCGTGCGGCATGACATCGGAACGAACCTGCGCCGCGCCGTCAATCCGGTCCTCTTGCGCTTCGCGTTGCTGCTCGGCCTGTTTCCGGTCAACCTCCTCGCGGGAACTGAACTTCACACTCACCACCTTCGACACACCGTGTTCTTCCATTGTAATGCCATACAGCGCGTCGGCCATCCCGATGGTGCGTTTGTTGTGGGTGATGATGACGAACTGCGACTGCGTGACAAACCGTTGCAGGATGCGGATGAACCGGTTGATGTTCGACTCGTCCAGCGGGGCGTCCAACTCGTCCAGCACGCAAAACGGCGACGGTTTGACCATATAGATTGAGAACAACAACGCCGTGGCCGTGAGCGTCTTCTCGCCGCCTGACAGCAGGCTAATGCTCTGCAGTTGTTTGCCGGGCGGTTTGGCCACTATTTCGATCCCGCTTTCCAGCGGATCATTTTCGTCCAGCAAGACGAGATTGGCCTTGCCGCCACCAAACAACTCGGTGAACACCTGCTGGAAATTCGTCCGGATTTTCTCAAACGTCTCGCTGAACAGCTCCTTGGTCGTCGTGTTGATGCGCGAAATGATGGCCAGCAACTGATCCTTCGATTTGACGAGGTCATCGTGTTGTTGGGTCATGTGCTTGTAACGATCCTCCAGCTCGTCGTATTCCTCGATGGCCGCGACGTTGACCGACCCCATCGCGTCCAGCCGCGACTGCAACTCGGCCACCTGTTGCTCGACAGCGTCCCAGTTGGTATCCAGCGGCACCTGCTCGGTAACCGGCGCGCCTTGATCGGCGATGGTCACGTTGATCGCATCCGGCTGAATTTCCTCGACGTTGACCTGATACTTCGCCCAGAGCTTTTCCTTCAGGTTCTGCACTTCCATCCTCTTCTGGGCCATGGCCACATCGAACGTGGACTTCTGTTGTTGCGCCTTGGCCGCTTCCATGCGGATGCTTCGCAATTCATTCTCGGATTGTTCAATGGCCATCGCCACTTCGCCGCGTTGATGCTGCAAGCCGTCGAGATGTTGCCGGGATTCCTCGCGCAATGCCGCCAGCCCGCCCATGCGCTCCTGCGACTCGACGATTTCTCGACGGAACTGTTCGATGCGATTGGTGTACCCGGCTATCTCCGCGTGACAGGTCTGAATGCGTTCTTGGTACTCGCGAACCCGGCCGGCAATCGGTTCGCGCTGGCCGTTGATGGCGGTGCGTTTGTATTCAATGCCGCCGACCGAAACGCGCAACTCCGTGACCACTTCGCCTACTTGTTGTTTGCGCTGCGTCAACTCATCAAGGCCCGCCTGAGCCTGCCGGACTTGCTCGCGCAGTTCGATCTCACGCGACTCCGCCCCGGCCAAAGCATTCTGGATGGCCGCCCGCCGGTCTTTCTCCTCCGCTTGCTGTTTCTCCAGCGATCCCAGCTCGAACAGCACGACTTGAATCTTGTTTTCGATGTCCCGCCGGTCGGTGTTGATGGCGTTGAGTTCGCCTTCTTTGGAAGCCAGCGCGACCTCGTTGGTGTGCAGCTCGGCGCGGGCCTCGGAAATTTTCTCTTCGATGGCCGAGCGATTGAGTTGAAGCTCGTTGCGGCGTCCGGCCAGCTCGTTCACGGTCCGTTTCAGCTCGGCAATCTGGTCCGTAAGATTGCTGATTTCCGCAATGTGACTGCTGGACACAGCGCTGATGACCCCGCTGGCGCTGACCAACTCACCGGCGCGCGTGGCAAACGAGAATCCCGGATGCCGGGCGCGCAGTTGGAGCGCGGTGGCGAGGTTGCCGGTGATCAACACGTTGCCCAGCAGCGACCGCACGAGCGGCTCGAACCGGCCGTCACTGACACGGACGACATGATTGGCCACGACGCACCCTTCCGGGGCGCGGATTTCCCCGGCAGGCTGGGCGGCCAGTTCCGGCGCCGTCACAACCGGATTCTTCATGTTGCTGGAAAGAAGCGACCGGGCCACATCGAGGTTGTCGGCCAATATCACCCGCAGATTGTGGCTGAGCGCGGCTTCGATGGCGGCGCCGTGCGGGGATTCGACCTGGAGGATGTTGGCCAACGTGGCGCGACCATTTGGCGCGGCGAACAGTTGCCGGAGCACTTCGAGGCGCGCGGACTTCTTGGACAAATCATTCAACGCATTTTGGTGCGCCTCGGTGACTTCGTTCAACTGCTGGACCAAGCTGGCACGGTCATTCTCGCGGGACGCAAGCACGCCGCGCAGTTCCTGCACCGTCTGGCGAAGGTCGGCGAGACCGGCGTTGAAGGATTCCAGCCGTTGTTCGAGGGCGCGGCGCTGTTCTTCGTGATGGAGTTTCTCGGTGGACAGCCGCTGGGCCAAGACGATGTCGTGCTGGTGTTTGTGGTCGAGCGCGGCCAGCTCGTTGCGGCTGCCGGAAATCCTGCTTTCCACTTCGAGCAAAGCCGACCGGGCTTCATGGGCCGCGCGGCTCTTGTCGGCCAGTTGGGCGTCGAGGGCGCGGAGCAACTCTTGTTGTTCCCGCAGCTTTTCCTGTTCGCGCGCCAGTTCCGTGTCAATCTGGTTGAACTGCTCGTTCAGAATGACAAGTGTGTTTTCCTGGATGCGTATCTTTTCCTCGGAGCCGGCAATCTCGCGGTGATGGTTGGCGATCAACTGCTCGAATTCGGTGATGCGCTCGTGGTTTGAGCCGATGCGTTGCTGGTGCCGGTCGGATTCGTTGCGCAGTTCATGGTCGCGGCTGACGGCGTCGCTGATGGCGCGGTCAATCTCGGCCAGCGACCGCCGGAAAGTGTTGATCTGTTCTTCCTGCTCGGAGATGCGGGCGGCGTACTCTTCGGAACGAGCAGCAAACGCGGCAATTTCGGATTCGAGGGCCACGATACCGCCATTGAGTTCGTCAAACTTGTGGCGACTCAGCCGGGTTTCGAGTCCTTTGAGTTCGTTGAACAATTCTTTGTAGCGGCGCGCCTTGCCGGCCTGCCGTTGCAGGGAGATGATCTGGCGTTTGAGCTCCTTGATGACATCAGTGATGCGCAGCAGGTTCTGCTCGGTGTACTCCAACTTGCGGAGCGCTTCTTTCTTTTGATGCTTGTACTTGCTGATGCCGGCCGCTTCCTCGAAGATCATGCGCCGATCATCGGGACGGGCGCTGAGAATCTGGTCAATCTGCCCCTGCGCCATCAGCGAATAGCTGCTGCGACCAATGCCGGTATCCATGAACAAGTTTTGAATATCGCGCAGCCGGCAAGGTGTGCGATTGATGAGATACTCGCCGGTGCCGTCACGATAAACGCGGCGGGTGATGGTGATTTCCGAGTAATCGAGATTGACGCCCGGCAGGGACAACATCGCGGGATCCACGTCGGCAAACGTCATGTGCACTTCCGCCACGCCGATGGGTTTGCGGCCATCGGTGCCAGAAAAAATCACGTCGGCCATTTCACCGCCACGGAGAGCTTTGGCGGATTGCTCGCCGAGCACCCAGCGGATGGCATCGGCGATGTTGGATTTGCCGCACCCGTTCGGACCGACAACGGCGGTCACACCGGGAAGAAATTCGAGCGAAGTTTTATCTGCAAACGATTTGAAGCCGACAAGCTGGAGGCTTTTCAGGTACATGGGTCCCCACCCCTTTCTTGGTTTTCGAGGTCGGAAACTACTACTTTCGCCCACGGAAGCAAGCCAAAAATCAGGCACTTACGCTGACTGTACAAAAACGCACACCGGCAAACGCGCAAACTTCATCGTTACCGGACTGCGCACCGTGTTACACTGCCGGTACATGGAAAAGAAATCAGGCATCGCCGTTCTCGTCGGTCGAACCAATGTCGGCAAGTCCACACTGCTCAACGCGCTGGTCGGCACCAAAATCGCCATCGTCACACCGAAGCCCCAGACCACGCGCGACACCTATCACGGCATCGTCCACCGTCCTGATGGTCAGATCGTATTTGTGGACACGCCCGGTTTCTTCAAAACCCAACCGAGCATGCTAGTGCAGAATCTTCACCACAAAGTTCGCGATGCAATGGAAGGGATTGATGTCATCGTTCACGTCGTGGACCCCACTCGCCCGATCGGACCGGAAGACCATCGCGTCAATGACATGGTGGACGCCGTAACGCAGCCGCGCATCCTGGCGATGAACAAATCCGATGCCGCGCAGCGACCTTACCGGGAATCATGGAAGACACGAGCCGACCGGTATGTCGAGTTCGTCGAAGTCTCCGCCTTAAAGGGCACGAACATCGAGAAACTCATCGCCGCCATCTTCCGTCATTTGCCGGTCGGCCCGATGCATTATCCCGATGCCCAGGTCACCAACGTGACCACGGAGTTTTGGGTGGCGGAATTGATCCGCGAAAAACTGTTTCTGCAGACCGGCCAGGAACTCCCCTACACCGCCACCGTCCGCGTGGAAGCCATCGAGGACCGCAAGAACAAGCAGGGCGGCAAGGTCGTGTATATCAAGGCGACGGTGTTGACCACCGATGACCGTCACAAGCAGATGCTCATCGGGGCGGGCGCCCGTCGCATCCGGGAAATCGGCAGCGCGGCCCGCAAAGAGTTGGAAGTCTCCATGAACAGCAAGGTCTTCCTCGACCTCAACGTCCAGACCGACAGCGATTGGATCAATCGGATCTCTTGAGCTACAAACTCAAGCCGACGCTCGCGCACCATTTCCGGTAAGCCAACGGCGAAATCTCGCTGGGTTTGATCTCGCTGCGACCTCCCCAAAACACGTTCGTGTACAACACAGGCACACCGGCCTCTTCCAGATGGCGATCAATCGCGGCCTTGTGCGCCAGCACGAGTTGTTTGTCGGTGCCGTGCGCCACGCCCATGATGTTGACGTTGTGAAACTCCGCACCGGCTTCGCGCCAATAGGCATGCGTCATGATATGGTGCCGGCCCACTTCCCTGCCGGCATCCATCTCACGCCCCGCCGGCACCGCCCAATGGAACAAGGCGTTGAACCGGGTCACACGCTCACCGGCCGCGGTCGGTTTGACGTGTTCGAGAAACGTCGAGAACCGGCCAATCACTTTTCGCCGATTCAAATCTTCCGCCGTCGCCAGGAAATCCGCCAACGTGACGCCCGCTTCCTTTGCCCTGACGGCCCAGAGATCCGTCACGAGTTCATCCGGTTCAAATTCGCGCTTCAAGGCTTCCAGCACGCGCCATTCGTGGTCGGTCATCGCGGTGATGGCCACATCGGTGGCTTCCGCCAACACCTCGGCGCGGCTGCCGGGTTCCATCCCTCGACGGCGAACATGTCCCACACCCAGCGCAAACAGTTTTTTGGCCGGTAAGAGCAGAAATTTTTCCGCACCGGTCTCTTTGGCGAGAAACTCGCAGTGACGTTGCATGGAAAAGCCCTGTGGCACTTTTAGCGTTGTCCACAGCCGGTACTTTGACGCGGCCGACACCGTGTCGGTGGTGCGGATGACCACGTGTCCACTGAACGGATCGCGCTGAAACATATAATCGAACGCGGCCGAAAGTTTTTCTTCCGGCACGACCCAAGCCACGAGCGCGCCTTGGGCGAGGTTGGTGGCCAGCAACGTCTGGCGCACGCGCCGAATCGTGCCGGCCCGCAACATGGCGCGGATGCGTTCGATGACGAGGGAAAGTTCGACACCAGACTGCCGGGCAATTTCCCCGAGCGGGTCCCGTTGAAAGCCCTGCAGCCGGTCTTCGCTGACAGCCAGGATGCGGGCGTTGACCGGGTCGGTTGTGGAAACGGGAATCGTGGTCGGGGGGAAAATCACGTGGCGGAAACTATATCAGCCGTTTCACGGATGCAAGATGCCGCAACTTAGCAATGGAAACCGGGCGGGTTGTGGTCTAATTCTCTTGGAATGCGGAACGTGCTGAATGTGTCGTTGCTGACACTCATCCTGGGCGCCGTGCTGGCGATGATTGTGGCGTTTGGCGGAGCGGCCATCGAGTACGCGGCACCGGCCTACGCGATGTTGTTGGCCGCCGGTATCCTGTGGGCAATCAAGCTGGTCACGCTCAAACGCACGTCGCTGGTCTGGTCGCCGATGCATCTGTGCGTGGTCGTGTTCGTCGCCTACGCCGCCACGCGGGCCTACTTCTCTCCCATCGAATACGACTCGCGAATCGGTTTGATTCAGGTGCTGGCGGCCGGGCTGGCGTACTTCGTGGCGGCGTTCAACCTGTACCGCACACGCGACCGGGTGGCGCTGGTATGCCTTCTCATGCTGCTGGTGGCCGTCGAATCCGCTTACAGCCTGTGGCAGGTCAACACCCGCGCCGATGTCGTCCTGCACTTGGGACGCCCGGAACAATACAATGGCCGCGGCAGCGGAACATTCGTGTGCCCGAATCATCTCGGCTCCCTGCTGGCGGCCGTGTTCGCCATGACGGTGGCGCGGGTGGCGCTGCACCGGCTGCCGTTCCACAACATCCAGAACAACGCGATCTATTACATCCTGACCATCTACACGATGCTGGCTTGTTTGTCCGGCATCTATTCAACTTTCTCGCGGGGCAGTTGGCTGGCGCTCGGAGCCGGCATGGTTGTGTTCATCGGCTGGGTCTGGAAGTCCAAAACGTTCCCCCCGCGCGTGGTGGATGCGATCATCATTGCCATACTCGTCAGCGTCACCATCGTGCTCATCGGGTTCCCCAGCGTCCGCGAACGGGTGCTCAATTCGGTGGACTTCCGGATTGATTACACATTCGATGATTCACCCGTGGATGTGCGCGACAGAACGATGGCTGGCCGCACCGAAATGTGGAGAACCACCCTGGCCATCATCCGAGACCATCCGCTCTGGGGAACCGGCCCGCTGACATGGCAGTGGTTCCATCTGCAATACCGGACCCGGACCCAGCTCCAGCCCGAATACGCCCACAATGATTACCTCCAACTCGCGTCCGAATACGGTTTGGCCGGATTGATCATCGTGCTGGCCGGTATCGTCGTGTTTTTCCGGGAAGCTTTCCTTCGCCTCCGGGTTCTGCGGGACGAAGAATCGCGCGCGTTTGTTCTCGGGGGGACCGTGGCCGTCACCGTCTTCCTCGCGCACGCGTTGCTGGATTTCAACCTCCACATACCCGGCATCTCATTGACGATGGCGACACTGGCCGGCATGGTTATCGCCATCCGGCCCGACGCCCAATCGAAATCCCGCCACGAAATGCCCAGATTGCCCAAGTACGCGCTGGCCGCCGCACTGGCCGGCACGGCTTGTCTCAGCGCCTGGCTCGGCACCCAAACCGTCATCGCCCAACAGAAAATCATCCGTGCCGAACTCCTCGAAGAATCGTTGGACGGGGATGCCGCCGTTGAACTTTATCAGCAAGCCATCTCGATTGATCCCAAGAATCCACTGCCCCACAAACGAATCGGCGACATCTTCCTCACGCGAGCCACATTCCACAGCGGTCCTGACGAAATTGAGCAACGCCGCGACTTGGCCCGGCAAGCGGCACAAGCGTACCGGCAATCCGTCAGCTTGAACCCCCGCCAATCCGAAACACTGGCGCAACTGGCCGCCGCCTGCCAGCTTGCCGGCGACATTGCCGGCGCGCGCGACGCTTTCAACAAAGCGCTCGCCGTTGATCCCAATGGCGGATTTCTTCACCTTCGGCTTGGCGTGTTCTATCGTGACATCGGCGAAGATGAATTGTCCCGGCAGGCTTTTGAAAAAGCGAACTCTCTTCCCTACGCGGACGCCACCACAACACCTCATCTCAACGAACTGCGTCCGCGTCGTCCTTGATGGCCGTCGCTGGCCAGACGGCCAAGAGACGTTTGACATTGCCCGGCAGGCTGGTATCACACTTCCCCCTATGCAAACCAAACTACGCTTTGCCGTCATCGGAGCCGGTGCCATCGGACTCCATCACATGCAATCCATCACCGGTTGTGCGCGGGCCGAACTCGTGGCCGTCGCCGAGACCAATCCCGGCAGGCTCGATGAGGCTGCCGCCAGATTCAAGGTTCCTCACGCCTACAAGGATTATGAGCCGATACTGCGGCGCGACGACGTGGATGCCGTCAGCATCGCCTTACCGAACTTTCTCCATGCGCCGGTCGCGTTGGCGGCGTTGAAAGCCGGCAAGCATGTGCACCTCGACAAACCCATGGCGTTTAACGCCCGCGAAGCCGCCGCGATCATTGCCCTGGCGAAAAAAAAGAAACTGACGTTCATGGTCGGCCAGAATCAACGATTCAGCAAGGAAGCCCAGATGCTCAAAGTGGCCGTGGACAAGGGCATTCTCGGCGACGTGTACCACGGACGCGCTTGGTGGATCCGACGCGCCGGTATCCCGCGCATCGGGTCGTGGTTCACACAAAAGAAGTATTCCGGTGGCGGATGCCTTCTCGATATTGGCGTGCACATGCTCGATTTGTGTCTGCATCTGATGGGCAATTTCAAAGCTGTTGCCGTGAGCGGCATCACCCATGCGAGATTTGGCCCGCGCGGACTCGGTGGCGGCGGCTGGGGCAAGAGCGAGATTGACCCCAAAGCGAAGTTCGACGTGGACGACTACGCCTGCGCGTTGATCAAACTGCAAGGCGGCAAATCCGTGATCCTGGAGGTGGCGTGGGCGGCGCACACCGACAACCCCAGTCATGGCGTGCAGATTTTTGGAACGGAAGGTGGCGGCAGCGTATTCCCCTGCAAGATTTACCACAAGAGTACCGAGATGGATGGCTATGACGTGATCACACCGCAGGACATCAAAGTGCCCCTGCCGGAAGATCGGCTCCATCACTTCACCAACTGCGTGCTCGACCGAAAGCCCGTCATGGTCAAACCGGAACAATCCCTGGCGATTCAGAAGATTTTGGATGCCATCTACCAATCCAGCCGCACCGGCCGCGAGGTCCTCATCCGGTGACCTCCACATCAGCCCTAACAAACCATTGACATTTTGTGGAATGATCATTCCACAAAATGTCAATGGTGGATGACGGGCGCGGGGAGGGATGGAAGTTTTGGTTTCATGAGGGGGTAAGGTGCGATAGAGTATCGGTCATTCAATATGTTCACATCGAGAGCTTTGTTGGAAGGTAAATGGCAGCTCATGATTCTCGCGGTCGTGTCGGGGATCACAGCGTTATGGTCGGCATGGGCGGCCATTGTCCCTTTGCTGTTGCTGTTGTTCACGTTCTCGTTTTTCCGTGATCCGGAGGTGAACGTACCGGCCGCCAAGGCCGATATTGTGGCACCGGGCTGGGGCAGGATTGTGGAGATTCGCAAGGCATCGGAACCGTCGTTCATCGGGGGCGAAGCAACGATGGTGGCCATCTTTTTGTCGGTGTTTGATGTTCATACGCAGCGCTCTCCCGTGGCCGGTACGATCAAGATGGTGAAGTATTTTCCCGGCAAGTTTTTGGATGTCAGGCACCCGGATGCCGGTACGGTCAATGAGTTCCGTTTGCTGGGGATTGAAACGGATGACGGTTACAGGGTGGCCGTAAAGCAGATTGCCGGGTTGATTGCCCGCCGGATCGTGGGTTGGGCCGATGAAGGGATGACGTTGGAGAAGGGCGAGCGTTTGGGGATGATCAAGTTTGGGTCGCGGGTGGAGTTGTTCTTGCCAGGTGAGGTGGAAGTAGTGGCCAAAGTGGGCGATTACGCGAAGGGGGGTGCGACGGTTCTTGCCAGAAGAAAATCATAGAGCACCGGCCGGGGCACCGGATTTGCCTGCGGAGAGGGTGAAGATTTATTTGCTTCCGAATCTGTTCACGGCCGGTAATCTGGCGTGCGGGTTCTTTGCGTTGATTTGGATTTTCAAGTATCAACCGGGGCAGGACTTTGAGCCTATCCGAGTGGCGATTCGGTTCATTCTGGCGGCGTTCGCGTTTGATTTTTTTGATGGTCGGATGGCGCGTTTGGCTCGGAAGGAGTCGCCGTTTGGCCGGGAGTTTGATTCGTTGGCGGACATTGTGAGCTTTGGGGTGGCACCGGCGTTTCTGCTGCATCGGATCGTGCTCTATGAGTTTGCCAACACAGGTTTCTTGATTGCGGTGATGTATCTGGTTTGCGGCGGTATCCGGTTGGCGCGGTTCAATGTGCTGAGTCAGATGGGGCATCCGAAGGGTCGGGGCGAGTTTGTGGGTTTTCCCATTCCGTCGGGAGCGGCTCTGGTGGTGAGTATGACGATGTTTGTGATGTGGGTGGAGGGTCATGAACGGCAGGTCGGCGAGTGGAAATGGTTGTTGTTGGGCTTGATGATCTTGGTGTCGGTGTTGATGGTGAGCAATGTGCGGTATCCGACGTTCAAGAACGTGGAGTGGACGTTGCAGCGTGGCGTGGCGGCGTTGGCGGCGGCGGTGACGGTGGTGTTGTTGTTGGCGACGCATTTTGAAGCGACGATGGCGGCCTTGTTTGTGGCGTACATGCTCTACGGTCTGGTGCGACCGTGGGTGAGCCGGCGGTGGCGTCAAGAGATTGAGTCGGAGGGTGACGAGGACGAAAACGACGCCCTGTGAAGTTTATGGGGAATGATCATTTGTATCTGGCCATGTTTGCCGGATTTGTTTGTGGACTGGTGGTGTCCATTCCAGTGGGGCCGGTCAATCTTTCGGTGATCAATCAAGCGTTGCGAAGGGGCTTTTTGCAGGCGTTTCTGGTGGGACTGGGCGCGGCAGCCGCGGAGACAATCTACGCGTCGGTGTGCATGGCGGGTCACTCGGAATTCCTGAATCGGCCGTACATTCGTGATGTGATGCGCGTGGCGGCGTTGGTGGTGATCGGCGCGGTGGGGGTGCGCGCTTTGTTGATCAAGGCGGAAACATTTGAGGCCAGGAGCGCCGAGCGGGCGGATCGGATGGACCAACGCTGGCATCATCCCCGGTCATTTCTGCTGGGGTTTGTGATGACGATTTTCAATCTGCTGCTCGTGGTGTTGTGGGCGACGATCTCCACGGTGTTGTTTGCGCATGAATGGGTGACGGAGTCTTTGTCCAGCCGGTCGAGTTGCGCGATGGGAGTCTTTCTGGGGTGCGCGCTGTGGTTCTTCCTGTTGGCGCTGTTTGTTTCGAGAGCGCACCGGCGTGTGAAACCGCAAACCATGATGCGATTGATGCGCGCGTCAGGTGTGGCGATGCTAATCTTTGGCGCGTTGCTGGGGTACAAGCTGTTTCGCGGTTGAGGGAAGTTCGCGCTCTTTCTGGAGATGGGGCTGGGTATTCCCGTCGCGTCGTCTGCCCCTGAATAGAGCCGGGAAAGTTGGGCGGGTTGACTTGGCGCGGTTTTTGCGTCCTAATCTCGGTTGTGACCAAGCTGATTGAACAGGTGATGTCGGGTGTGACGTGGGTGCGGGAACATCTGGAGATTCACCCGTTGAGCCGCGCCATACGGGCGACGCGGTTGAGCAAGGTGTTGGTTGCGTTTCACCTGGCGAAGTTGATCATCCAAGGTTTCTACAAGAACCGCTGTCCGGTCCGGGCGGCGGCGCTTTCTTACACGACATTGCTGGCGGTGGTGCCGTTGTTGGCGGTGGTGTTGAGTGTTTCGAAGAATTTTCTGCACGAGAGAACCGCTTCGGTCGTGCCCCAGATGTTGGATCGAGCTGTGGCGTTGGTCGCGCCACAGTTGGAGTATATGCCTTTGGATGAAACCGTGGCGGGTCCGGTCGCGCCGGGTCAGGCGACCGTTTCCTCCAAAGCCCGCGAAGAAGTGGTGGCCAAAATCCAAGATTTCATCGGCAATATAGATGCCGGTGCCCTCGGGATTATTGGGTCGGTTTTTCTGGTGTTTGTGGGGATACGCCTGTTGACGACGATTGAGGCGACGTTCAACGACATTTGGGGCGTGCAAAAAGGGCGTTCGATCTGGAAGAAGGTGGTTTATTACTGGACGACGATCACGTTCGGGCCATTGATGTTGTTGGCGGCCGTGGCGGTGACAGGCAGCCTGGAGCTTTCTTCCATACGGGCGCAACTGTCGGTGGCGCCGTGGATTGAAAAAGTGGTGCTGCGGATGGTCCCCTTCGTATTGCTTTGGGGCGGATTCACACTGATGTACATGCTTATGCCGAACACTCATGTGAAGTTTCGGGCGGCTTTGGCCGGTGGGATTGTGGGAGGGACGTTGTGGCAGTTGAACAGTTTGTTGAGCACGCTGTACGTGTCACGGGTAGTGACGTACAGCAAGATTTACGGGGCGCTGGGAATTGTGCCGGTGGTATTGGTGGGACTCTATTTTTCCTGGCTGATTGTGATGCTGGGAGCACAGGTCTCGTTTGCCGCGCAGAACATCCGCACATACCTGCAAATGCGAGCCAGCGAGCGGATTGATCAAGAGGGCCGGGAGCTTCTGGCCTGCCGGATGGTGCTTCATGCTTGCGCAAGTTTTTTGAACGGCCGAGAAGCACCAACTACCAGCGAGGTCGCAGAAAGACTCGATGCGCCACTTCAGTTGTTGAACGCCCTGATGGGGCGATTGGTGGACGGCGGCATTCTTTCTGAAGTGGGCGGTGACCCGGCCAAATTGCAACCAGCGCGCCCACCCGAAACCATCACCGTCGCGGATGTTTTGCACGTGGCCCGGTCGGCAGATGGCAAGTGCTGTGAGAAAGTTCTCGCATCGGGAACCGATGATTTGATGGGACAACACCTTTGTGCCTTGTACGAGACCGAGCGCACCTCGCCAGCCAACCTGTCGTTCAAGGAACTCGCCGAGCGCAGCCAGCTTGGCTGATAGTGGTAACCGTTCTAACTGAACACGTCGAGTGTTCAACTGTTCAGTTGCGCGAACACTTCTTCCGGCAAAGTGACCGGTCAGGGCTTTGGCTCTGATTCCAAATCAAATTCATTAAATTGCCACAACTATCTTTTTGCCAATTACTTGTACTATGCAATCAACAAAAAATAATTCCTTGAAAGAACACTTGGCACGGCTGCCGCTAAATAAGAGCCGGCACTTAGGCGAGTGCGAGATGTTGAGGGGGCTTGCTCGCACGACAAGGCAGGCAAGACAAAGGGAAAAGGGAGACTGAACATGGTTGAAGACAATGATGTGGTTAGACAATTGCGCGGCATCGCCGCCAAGTTAAGCCGGGACTGGGAAACGCAACGCGATCTTCTGCAGGAAATGTTCGTTCACTTGATCAAAGTGCAAACCGAGACTCCCGGACAGACCCGTAGCTGGTACATCAAGAGCTGCGAGTTTCACGCCCGCAACCACCTCAAACTGGGCCGCAGCATTGATTCGCCCAAACGCGCCCGCAACCGCGTCCTCGTCGGCGAAACATCCGGTTCGGACGATAACAGGCAAGAAGCCGGCACCGTCGAGACCAACGATCCCTCCGACCGCAGAGGTGAAATCTTCTCACACGACCTCGTGGAACGCATCACACCGCATCTGTCCAACAAACAACTTGTCGTGTTGGAACTGCTGATGAAAGGCTACGGCATCCGCGAAATCGGACGCAAACTGGGCATCACCCATCCGGCGGTCATCAAACACCGCAAGAAAATCGCCCGCATCGCCCGCGAAATAATGAGCGAAGGCGGCGGGTACAAGTCCGACAACGGCGACCACGAGGTCGGCATCTTTGCCGTCGCCGCTGCGAGTGCACGGCATCCGGCCTGCTTGTAGCGCGCCGCGTCGGCCGGCTCCGAAAATGGTTACCACCTTACAACAGTTGAGTTGTGCCCTGATGCTGCTATTGGCGGCTTCCACGAGCTTTGCCGCGAACAAATCGTGGAACTATCCCGACACCGCCGGCACGCGGAACTTGAACGCATCGGGCAACTGGAATCCCAGCGGCGTGCCGGGCGCGGATGACGACGCATATATCGTTTTTGCAGGCAATGCCAACAATCGCCATCAGACTCTGACGAACGCATTCACCGACATTTTTTCCGTAAGGAATCTCTCCATCACCAATGCTTATGGGGGAAGCAACAAAGCTGATAATCGGATCTTCTTCAAGAGTCCGCTCACGGTCACGAGCAACATCGTGTTCGCCGGTTCCGTGAACAAAAACATCACCACGTTGACATTCTCGAACAATGTCAACTTCCATACCTTTACATTTTCGGGCGGCGCGGGCGATGGAGCCACCTTGACGTTTGCGGGCTCGGGAACTGTTCGCGGCACCAACTTCGTGTTCAACAGCGGTTCCGGTAAGAACTATCTCACGATGTCCTCATCTGGTGGGATGTGGTTGGCCGGCAACCTGACGCTAAACGTGACTCATGCCGACAACCGAGCCGAGTTTGCCGCCAACACAACCGTAGCCGGTCAGCTAACCGTGGCCGGCAATCAAGCTGGTTTCTTTAACATCACCAACGCCACCCTGACCGTCAGCAACGGTGTATCCAACACCGGCAGCGTCAATATCCGAAATCTGGGCCTGCTAGGCTCTGTCCGCGATTGGACCAACAGCGGCTATCTGGATGTGGATGGCAATGGCGCGGTCACAGGCGGCACACTCACAAATGCCGGCACCGTGACCGTCAGCGGATTTGTCAAATCCGCGTTGGTCAATTCGAACCGATTGATTCTTTCGGGGGTCATCAGCAACAACCTCCTCCAGACAGCCGGCAGCTTCACCCTCGCGGGCACAAGCACGATCACAGGATCGGCGGCGGTCAACGGCGGAGCCCTGAACCTGTCCGGCAACCGCCTTGTGACGGAAACCTTGAACGTGACCGGTCTCGGCGTTCTGACCAATGCCGTCGCCGGTGCAACCCTCCAAGGCGGACTCAACAACAGCGCTACGGTGGATGTCACCGCCACTACCTTCATTACCGGTCCCGCAACGAATGCCGGCAACTTTTTTTGGCAAGGCGCCATCAGCAACGACTTCGTGCAAACCGCCGGCACAACCCGCCTCAACGGTGCGGCCACCATCACGCAATCGGCCACTGTCAGCGGCGGCCAACTCAATCTCAACGGGCAATCGTTGTCCAACGGCCTGTTGGTGATCACGGGCGCGGGTATGATCACCAACGGGCTGGCGGGCGGCGCCATCGCCGGTGCAGTCAGCAACGCCGCGATCATCGCCGTCACAGCCAACACGTTCTTGAAAGGAGCTGTCACCAACACAGGTGCGATGTATTTTCAGGGCGCGATCAGCAACCACGTCGCCAATGCCGGCAGCTTCACTCTCCACAACACCACCACGATCACCGGCACCCTCGCCAACAGCGGGCTTGTCCACGTCACCAACGGCACCCTGCGGCTGCTATCATCGCCGATCTTTACCGGCACGGCGACCGTGGCCAATGCCAGCAGCATCAACGTTACTCCCGCGTGGGCCAATGCCGGTACGCTCGTTCTCCGGGGAGGTTATGTCGATGGCGGCGACTTCACCAATTCGGCCTCCGCGCAAGTCACCGGCTTCGGCACGGTTTCCAGCAAGCTGGTGAACTTGGGGAGCCTCAACGTCACCAATGGCACGCTCCGCGTGACCGGCACGCTGGTGCAGACCGGGCACGTGCGCGTCGCCAATTCTTCGACGTTGTCCGTGAGCGGTTCGTGGAACAACGACAAGACGATCTCGATGGAGGGCGGCGTGATTGATGGTTCCGGTGTGGTCAACAATGGCACGATCTCCGGTCACGGCAGTTTGAGCGTGGCTGTCTCCAATCCCGGTTACATCCGCGCCACCAACGGCACGCTCTACATTCAGTCGTTGACCGGCAATCAGGCAACCGGGTTGATTGAAGTCAGCGATGGCGGCACCTTGCAGGCCAACGGCATCAATTCCTGGATCAATAACGGACAGGTGACCTTATCCGGCGGCACGATCATCGGCGGCTCAATCTCCAACAATGCCGCCAATGTCATCAAAGGCGTCGGCAAGATTTCCAACAAAGTCCACAACAGCGGCACCATCGAGGCTGTCACCAGTGGCGGTACGCTGGAGTTTGACGGTGACAGCTTGAACAACGCAGTCAGCGGCGTCATCACGGCCAACCAACAGAACTTGGTCATCCACGGCGCGTTCACCAATACCGGCACGTTCAGCATGATGCATAGCGTGGGAACATTCCGTTCGACCGTCGTCAACATGGGCGCATGGGTCACCGATCCCACGACGAACATCTTTCATAACAATCACACGGTGACATCCTCCGGCTACATTTCAGCCGATGCCGGTGACGTGTACCTTTTTACGACCAACAATCCCGGCAGCGGCGTGGCCAGTTTCATCAACCAAAGCCAGCAAAGCAATTCATGGAAAACTCTGAACGTCCCGGTCGGCAGCCCCGGCATGGGAACGAAATTCCTCTTCGAAGGCGACGGTGTGCAGACTCAGAATTTCTTCCATGTTGGACTGGCATTGACCGGTGGGTTCACGGGAATGCCTACACCGCTGACAACTGGCGTGCAGACAGTCTCCACCTTTTCCGCCGTATCAGGATTCAAGACCAACTTTGCGCTCGGCACATTGGAACTTACGAACACGACGCTGGTGCTGAGTCAGACGTTCCCGTCCAGCACGATTACTAATGCCTTATTCGTGAACAACCTGTTCATGCTGGGTGATTCACATCTGATCATCAGCAACAATATGAGGTTGTACTTTGTCAATTCCAACGACTGGACGATGGCGAACGTGACACTGCTGGGGAACGCGCAGATTCACCAGATCGTAACGCTGTTGACGGTCGTGCCCGAACCCGGTACGGCCACGCTATGGCTGGCCGGCTTCATTACGCTCGTGGCGATGAGAAAAAGAAAGAAGGGATGAAGTAACATCATGAATGAAAAGGCGTTGGGGATATGGTCACAGAAAGTGCTGGAAACCGAATCCAGGCCGGGCGGGCCGACGGCTCCCAAGCGACGGCATAGCCTTTGCTTTATGTTGGCACAAAACAAAGAAACGGTGGAGCGGGGAGGTTACCGTTCGTCCGTCGCAATCACTAATGAACTCAGCGTAGTTGTGCGCGACTCTCGGAGGGCATTCGCTGCCAAAACCCATTTCAGCGAATAACACTGGGTCACCGAATCGAGAGGGGTTGCTGTTCAAAACCGCGCAAACTTTAGCTATTAGGAATCAGAAATGAACGTAGTAAGACAATTATGTACGGCAATTTTTTGCAGTGCGGCCGTTTTCACGGTGGTGACATCCGCCATTGCCGGTCCAGTAACATGGAATAAGGGAGGCACATTCGGCAACAACACCTACAACCTGAACAGTGCCGCCAACTGGAACGGTGGTTTTCCCGCCAACGGCTCCAACGTGTTCATCGTCTTGAGCAGCGGGTCAGGGAGTGGCTGGACGCAAACCATCACGAACTCACCGGTTGACAAGTTTTTTGCGGATAGTCTATCCATCACAAACGTCAGCACCAAGGGCGATCTCGTTCTCACCTTCAGCGGCGAAGTCTTTCTCACCAACGGTGTGGGGCAACTCAATGTCGCCGGTGTCACTGCAGACCAAAATCTCACGGTAACGCTTTCCTCGAATCTGTTCGCAAAATCCGTGCGTTACACAGGAGGCACGGGTACCGGTGTGTCCACCCTGAACCTGAATGGCTCAACTGCTGGTGACTCTCTTCTGTTCAACGCATCCAGTGGTAACAACTTCCTTTGGATTCGCGGCGCACTGAGTCTCAGCGACGCGCTCACGGTAACCAATCTCGGCGTCACCTCAGCCGGCACGATCTCCGGCAACGCCACGGTGGGGCGATTGGTGTTCAACAATGCGGCCAACACCCGTCTCACAATCTCCAATTCCACGGTGGCAGTGACCGGTGCCGTTGCCAGTGTGGTCGGCGGGTTCACCCTTGCCAACAGCGCCACCATCTCGCTGACCGGCAGCGGCGGATTGACGATCAGCAACGTCTCACCCGTCATCCAAGGCACCATCGCCGTCGGCACCGATGTCGCACTGGAGTCAAAAGTCAACTGGAGTAATTTCGGCACCGTAACGATGGCCAACGGATACCTGATTGGCAGCGCCACTCTCACCAACACGTCCTCGGGTCAGATTCGTGGTTCAGGCGGGATTTCCAACAACATCGTCAACATTGGTTCCATCACCGCCACCAATGGCGAGTTGCGACTTGTCTATCCCGTGATCGGAGCTGGATCGTACACAGCCAAGGATGGCGCGACACTTACATTCGTCAACGGCGGTTCGGTCAGTTCTCTCTCCAATCCCTCAGCCAACCTCCGACTGGAGGGCGTGCTGACAAACACGACCGCGATGTCCAACCAAGGAACGATTATAATGGCGGGTGGCCGGTACCACAGCTTGTTGACCCTGACCAATCCTTCCGGCTCGGTTATCAAGGGATCCGGCACCGTTTCATCCCCGTTGGCAAATAGCGGCACCATTGATGTGTTGCCCGGCACCTTGTCCTTGAGTCTCGCCCCCGTCCAAACGGGGAGAATCAATATTTCCGGTTCCGGCACATTGGCTGTGGCGCAGTCTTGGTCAAACAGCGGCGTCATTTCAAACATGGGCGGAACCGTGGCAA
>CAZEQV010000021.1:0-21071 GCA_964514435.1 uncultured Verrucomicrobiota bacterium | reverse complement strand
TCAGGGAGACGAATGGGACGCGCACAATGACATGGCGCTGGCGAGCCGCGCGCGGCCATCGCCATGGGGATCAATGCCGCCGTGAATTGGCGATTCCAACGGGATTTCGCCCGCGAGTGGGTGGAAAGTTTCCGGGTCAAACAGAAAGCCCCGCTCGGTGAGGATGAGATGGCCCGGATGGCGCGTCAACCCAAGTGATTTCAGAAGAGAGGGCAATAGCGCCACCACCCGCAGGCTGCCGCGGGGGTAGGGTTACGCCCTATGGTGACGGCGTCCCTCTGCACCTATCGTGATGCCGTCAGAAACCCCCAATGCAGTAACAGAAAGAACGAAGTATGAAGAAAATGACCTATCCAGTGGCGCTTATCGTGGCCACCGCCGCGTTGCTCGGAAGCACCGCGGCTCTGCGGGCATCAGAAACAGATGACCGCATCGAGTCCTCGTTCCAGAAGAGCTACGTCTATAAAACGTACCTGAAGGACGAGAAGATCAACATCAGTTCCAAGGACGGTGTCGTAACCTTGTCGGGCGCTGTGTGGAACGAAACCCACAAACCGATGGCCCAAGATGTTGCCGAAGCATTGCCGGGCGTCAAAAGCGTGGACAATCGCATTGAAGTCAAAGGCGATGCCGCTGCTGAGAACTCGGACACATGGATCAGCATGAAAGTGAAATCCGAACTGCTCTACCGTCGTAACGTCAGCGGCACCAAGACGGACGTGTATGTCAAAGACGGCGTCGTGACGTTGAAAGGTGAAGCTGCGAATCAGGCACAGAAAGAGCTGACCGCAGAATACGCCAAGGACATCACCGGCGTAAAAGACGTGGTCAACCAGATCACCATTACCGCGGCGACACCTGCCACACCCGTCGTCACCATGAGCGAAACAATAGATGACGCCTCGATCACCGCGCAGGTCAAAGCCTCGCTGTTGGCGCATCGCTCCACCAGCGCGCTGAACACGAAGGTCACGACGAATGACGGCGTGGTCACGGTGAGCGGCACAGCAAAGAACATTGCTGAAAAGACACTGGTCACCAAGCTCGTCGCGAACATCAATGGCGTGAAGAACGTGGTCAACAACATGACCGTTGAAGATGTCGTGTCGAAGAGCAACTAACCATCACCATGGCCGC
This sequence comes from uncultured Verrucomicrobiota bacterium, assembly GCA_964514435.1. GTDB lineage: Bacteria > Verrucomicrobiota > Verrucomicrobiia > Palsa-1439 > Palsa-1439 > CAZEQV01. The sequence goes on along the minus strand of CAZEQV010000021.1, from coordinate 19,934 downwards.
TGGCGTGAATGGGAAAGGGCGCGCCAACCGGCCGTGGACCATCAACAATCAGGAAAACGGAGCCGTATATGTTGTACACACTCGCTATCGTACTAGTCGCCCTGTGGCTGTTGGGATTCCTAACAAGTTACACGATGGGCGGAATCATCCATGCGCTGCTGGTCATCGCCATCATCGTCGTCTTGCTCCGTGTCATCCAGGGTCGCAGAGCCGTTTGAATCAGTTAAGAACCAACGCAGTAACAGAGGTCCGCAAATGAATCCAAAAAACATCATCGCAGTCAGCCTGATAGCACTGGGAATCGTCGTGCTCGCCTACTCCGGCATCAGCTTCACCAGCCGCGGAAAGCCCGTGGACTTTCTCGGCATGCACTTTGAAACCACCGAGCGACACTTTGTGCCGCCCGTGGCCGGTGCGTTGTTGCTGGCCGGTGGCGTCGTGTTGTTGCTCGTGAACAACAAACGCCTCGCATGAGCAGCGATTCCCGACGCGCAGTGTCTCGACAATCATGCGGCGGTTGGTCAGAATGGCGGCGGAGGAAATTCGAGATGAAACGAATCATTGGTTTCGCCACCGTGATGTTGTTGGCGGGAAGTGTTCACGCCGCCGTGTTCCAGTTCCATGTTCCCGTCGCCACAGGAAAAAATGAGAGCGCGGCCTTCCTGTGGATTCCGCCTCAAGCAAAACAAATCCGTGGCGTGCTCATGAGCGGCATGACACTGGCAGAACGTGAACTCTCGCAGGACCCGCGCATCCGCGAGGTTTGCGCTGCCGAGCAATTGGCGATTGTGTTTCTGAAATGCGGCCTCGGCGCGGTGGATGTGCAAAAGGTTCTCGATGATCTGGCCGCCGTGTCCGGTTACCGGGAACTCTCCGTCGCACCGCTGATGTTCGCGGGGCATTCGGCGGGCGGACCACAAGCCAAAACGCTGGCCATCAAAATGGCCGACCGCTGTTTCGGGCTGATGCAACATCGCGGCGGCGTGCCCGGCGGCGCCGAGCCGGTGCCTTCCGGCGTGCCGACTCTGGCGATGGTCGGACAGTTCGATGAATTCGGCGGCCTGATGCGCGATGAGAACGGCTTTGAAGGCGCGTGGGAACGCGCGCGCAACGACATCGCCGCCTACCGGGCCGCCGATGAACGCAACCTCGCCAGCATCGCTGTCGAACCCGGCGCCGGTCACTTCGCCTGGTCGGATCGCAACGCGGCCTATCTGGCGTTGTGGATTCGCGGTGCGGTCCGGGCGCGGATACCGGATTGGCCGATGGAGACAAAGGAGCCGGTCCGGTGCAAAGACGTGGATCCAAAATCCGGTTGGCTGACGAGTCTCAACCTGCGCCAACCCGGCCAGAGCGCGTCGTATGCGGACTACAGCGGCGACAAGTCGAATGCGGCCTGGCATTTCAACAAGGAACTGGCCGACGCCAACATCGCGTTCCACGCCGGGCTTGCCGGCAAGAAGGACCAGTTCATCAAATGGAACAACCCCTACTGGGTGGATGCCGGCACCCGCTACTTTTTCACCGCCATCAACTGGGTGGACGACGGTCAAACCTTCGAGGTGAACCCTGTTTACCGCGACACGTTCCCGCAACCGGAGAAAAGCGGCGGCCCGCGTTGGCTGGAAGCCGGACAGCCGGTCGGACATTCGACCGCACCGATCTTGGTAAAGAGAGTCGGCGGCCCTGTCGAGGTGGCCGGGCCGAACAAGTTGCGGATGAAATACGACGCCGTCGCGCCGGCCACGGAAGGCGGACGGGTGACGTTCATGGCCTATAGCGTTGGCGACAAGGAGTACCGGTACACCGAACAGGTCGGAATGTTGCCGCGCGGATTCAACGGACTGACCAGGGGCAAACCGCAAACCATCACCTTCCCGGACATCGGCAATCTCAAAGTGAACAGTTCTCCCGTGGAGTTGAAAGCCACCAGCGACGCCGGATTGCCGGTCGAATACTACATCGGCGTTGGTCCTGCGGTCATTGAAGCCGGCAAGCTCAAGCTGGCGGAGATACCGGTCCGCGCCAAGTATCCGATCACGGTAAAAGTGGTGGCCTATCAGTTTGGCAGCGGCGTGGAACCGGTCGTGCAAACCGCCAAGCCCGTGGAGCAAACGTTGCTGATCGAGAAGTAGCAGCAGACCGCTCAGTGCCGGAAGTGACGGATACCGGTAAACACCATCGCCATGTTCCGCGCATCGGCGGCGGCGATGACTTCGGCGTCGCGAACACTTCCGCCCGGTTGGATCACGGCCGTCGCGCCGGCTTCAGCGGCGGCGATCACGCCGTCGGCAAACGGAAAGAAGGCGTCGCTGGCCACGGCACTGCCTTTGAGACTCAATCCCGCCTCACCGGCTTTCCACACGGCGATCTTGGAGGAATCCACTCGGCTCATCTGACCGGCCCCGATGCCCAGCGTGCTCGCTGTCGTGTCGGTGGAACCGGCGAAAACGATGGCGTTGGATTTGACGTGCTTGACCACGCGCCAACCGAACAGCAACGCGTGGCGCTCTTCCCGCGTCGGCTCGCGTTTGGTGACCACTTTGAGATCGGCGGTGCTCACCAGCCGCGAGTCGCGCTCTTGGACCAACATTCCCCCCGTGACGGCCCGGAACGTCAGCGGAGAAGCCGCCCCGGCTCCGTTTGCCTGCCGGATCAGACGAAGATTTTTCTTTTTTTGCAGGATCGCCAACGCTTCGGGTTGAAACTCCGGCGCAATGATCACTTCGCTGAATATCTCGGCAATGGCACCGGCAAGGGCCGGGTCGAGTGGACGGTTGACCGCGATGATGCCGCCGAACGGCGCTTGTTTGTCGGTGGCGTATGCCGCGTTCCACGCTTCGAGCAAGGTGCTCGCGCTGCCGACACCGCACGGATTGGTGTGCTTGATGATGGCGACCGTCGGCTCTTCAAACTCGCCGATGAGTTCGGCCGCCGCGGTGAGATCGAGGATGTTGTTGTAGGAAAGTTCCTTGCCGTGAAGCTGCTGAAATTGCCGGGGAAAGTCCGTTCCGTACAAGGCCGCCTGCTGATGCGGATTCTCTCCGTAGCGGAGCGGTTGCGCTTTCTTCATGGAAATGGAAAACGCTTCCGGCAGCAGGGGCGGCGTCTCGCCCTTGGCCTTCATTCGTTCCGCGCCGAGATGTGCGGCGATGGCGCCATCGTACCGGCTCGTGGTCTCGAAGACTTTCACGGCCAGTTTCCAGCGGAACATGTCGCACGTGTTGCCGTCGTGTTCGTCCATGTCTTTCAACACGGCCGGATAGTCGGCGGGATCCACGACCACCGTGACACTGGCGTGATTTTTCGCGGCGCTGCGCAACATGCTGGGGCCGCCAATGTCAATGTTCTCGATGGCTTCGTGCAGTGAAACGCCGGGTTGGGCGACCGTCTTCTCGAACGGGTAGAGGTTCACCACCACCAGATCAATGGGTCTGATGCCATGCCTGGCGGCGGCGGCCTCGTGTTCGGGATTGCCGCGAATGTAGAGCAATCCACCATGCACTTTGGGATGAAGCGTTTTGACGCGGCCATCCATCATCTCCGGAAAGCCGGTAAACTCGCCGATTTCGACGACTGGCAGGCCCGCCTCTTTGAGCGTGCGGGCCGTGCCGCCGGTGGAAATGATTTCCACGCCTCGCGCGTGCAGTTCTTTGATGAAGTCAACCAGGCCGGTTTTGTCGGAGACACTGACGAGGGCGCGTTGGATTTTGCTCATGTGTGCCGGCAGCGTAATGAAAGCCCACGCGCCGTTCAAACCGTTTTTCGGGCGCGATCAATTGCTGCCGGTCAAGAGTTGCCGGTAGGCTTCGACCGAGTCGGCCTGTTCGGGCGCAACGGTCGCCGCGTTCTGCAAAGCCAGCCGCGCTTCATCCGGGCTGATCAACCGCGCCACCGCAAAATGCACCGCCAATGCGGCGTAGGCAACCGCCTGCTCCGGTACCGTGGGATCGAGATTGGCGCGATAGGTTTGAAAAAATGATGCCGGCGTCATGTCGTTCCAAGAGATCGTGGCCTGCACGGTGCCGCCCCCCGGAAGTTGATTGCGCAACGCCACGCCACGAGCATCCGCCTCCACCACCGTCCCCTCAAGCTTCCCTGCTCGTGTGGCGATGGACACGACTTGGTTCGTTTGAGCCAGCAGCCGTTTCAGCACCACGGCGCGCAGCGCGATCAGGGACTCGATCTCAGATTGAACGGGCGCAAGCGCCGGTTTGAGGCGTTCATCGGCGGCGTCAATCTGAGATTTTACATAGGCCAGCGACTGATCCCACTGGTGCGCAATGATGGCGCGATTGGTCACCGCGCGCAAAGCTTGGATGCTGCGCTGCCGGGCTTGATCGGCGGCTTGTTGTTCCTCAGCCACGCGCAGGTCATGGGTCTGTTTGGCGATGTTGACCGAACGCCGCAGCCCGGCGGCTTGGTCGAGGATGTCGTTGAAGCCGGTATAGTGGGCGGTGACGGTGTCCAGTCTGGCCAGTGCCTCCTCGAAGTGATTGTTTTCCGCGAGAGCGACAATTTCTTGCCGGGTCCTTTCCCAGTCAGATTCGGCACGGTCACGAAGTGTGATAATGGTGTCGAGCACAAGACTGTTGACTTCTGTTTCACCGTACTCCGCGCGCGGCCAGGTCTGATAAACGGCAACCGCTTCGCCGTAGTTGCCGTTGGCCAGATGGGTGTCGGCTGTTTCCTTGAGCTTGGCGTAAAACGCGCGCGCCAGCGATTCGATGTCACTGGCCGCAGGCGCGTTGTTGGCCTGCGTCGTCTGCTCCGTGGGCGGTGTCAGTTGCGCATCGCGTTGACCGATAAAATAGTTCCACCACCAGCGCCCGCTTAACGAAACCAAGACGATGATGATCGCCACCATCGTGACGGACAACGCGACATGAGGATGATGTTCGGCTGGCGCGGGCGGAGCCGGTTTGGTTTGGATGCGGATGGTTTTGACGGGCGGCGCGCCGGTGGGGAGCCGAATGGGGGCCGGTCCTTTGGTGTGAACAGTGAAGGGGGCCGGGGATATCTCGTGGTGGAGTTGCTCCAGCTCGGAGATGAATTCGGCATAGGATTGGTGGCGCGCGTTGGCATCCTTGGCGATGGCTTTGGTCAGAAACCGATGAAGGGCGGCCGGCGCATCCTTGCAGAATTGTTGGATTGGCGGCGGCGGGTTGTTGAGCTGTTGCATGATGACCTCTTGCGGCGTCTGCCCAATGAACGGCGGACGGCCAGCCAGAAGCGTGTAAAGTGTCAGCCCCAAAGAATAAATATCGCTCCGATGATCGGTGTTGTGTCCAAGAACGGCTTCCGGGCTGAGATACTCGGGCGTGCCAAAAAAGGGATCCGTGGAGGCGTGTTTTTGTTTGTCGCGAATGTGACGGGCCAATCCGAAATCGGTGACTTTCACCACGCCATCGTTGCTCAGAATCAGGTTGGACGGCTTGATATCACCGTGAATGACGCCGTGCTTGTGAGCGAATTGAAGCCCTACCGCCGCCTGCCGGACCAGATCCGTCGCTTGTCGCACCGGCAGGGCGCCTTTCTGGGCGATGACAGACTCCAGTTGCCGTCCTTCCACCAATTCCATGGCAAAATAGAAAGCGTCGTTCTGTTGCCCGGCAAAGAATACCTGAACGATGTTGGGATGACTGAGTCGCGCGACCGACCGCGCCTCATTCAGAAACTGCGCGGCCACAACTGCGTTGCGGGCCAGGTCGGGCTGCAGGACCTTCAAAGCCACATAACGGTCCAAGGTCGCTTCGTAGGCGCGAAAGACCTTGGCCATGCCTCCCATAGCCAATAACTCGGCCAGTTGATAGTGGCCAAGCTTGTCGCCTGTTCCGAGGCTGCCCGATTTTGAAGCTCGATTTTGATCCATTCCACTCACTGTAACACTTGGACTCCGGCAAGGTTTGAAAGTTCCTTGTGGGAGCGCCCGCGCAATTGACCGCAGTTTCAACGGCCTGACCGAATTGTCAATCTTAGCTCACTCAGCCTTCGCAGCTTGAACATACCGCTCGGTTTCCGCCACACTACGACAGCCACATGAAGCTCCACAGAAATCTGGCGACCGAAATCGTCGCGTCGCTGCACCAGATCATGGAACATGGACACATCCCCGATCGCGTCCTCGAGAACCTCTTTCACCGCCAGCCACGCTGGGGCGCTCGGGACCGCCGACTTGTGGCGGAGACCCTTTACGACTGTGTGCGCTGGTGGCGGTTGTACCGCGAATCTGCTGACTGTCCCGAACCACCTGCGGAGCAAACCTGCTGGAAAGTGCTGGGAACCTACCGGCTGCTGAAGAACTTGGACCTGCCGGCATGGAATGAGTTCGAAGGTCTTGACGCGAAAAACATCCAAGAACGTCACCGTAGAGCATCCGCTGTCCGAGCCGTTCGCGAATCAATTCCCGATTGGCTAGACCGATACGGCGAAGAGCAACTCGGTGGCGCATGGGATCGAGAACTCCCCCACTTGAACCGACCGGCACCCATTGTCATCCGCGCCAATACCCTCAAGACCACCCGCGATAATCTCGCGCGATGTCTGGCAACCGAAGGCATCGAGACACAGAATGTTCCCGGCGCACCTGACGCTCTCCATGTTTTTGATCAAACCAAAGTCTTCAAAGTTGCCGCATTCCGGCAAGGTCATTTTGAAGCACAAGATGCCGGCTCACAACAAATCGCTCCCATGCTGGACGTCCAACCCGGCATGCGCATCATAGATGCCTGCGCCGGTGCCGGCGGCAAGGCCCTGCACCTTGCCGCCCTAACCCAAAACAAAGGCACCATCATCGCCTTGGATGTTGATCGTAGAAGGCTTGAGGAACTCTCACACCGAGCCCGCCGCGCTGGTGCCACCAATATCCAACCACGCCTCATAGATAACACAAAGACCATCAAACGCCTGGCTGCTACCGCTGACCGTCTGTTACTAGATGTTCCTTGTACCGGCATCGGCGCATGGCGACGCAACCCTGGCGCAAAATGGAAACTCACCCCTGAAATCATTGACCGGCTCGTGGAACAACAGTCCCGAATCCTTGAAACTTACCGAATCATGCTTCGAGAGGGAGGCAAACTAGTCTATGCCACTTGCAGCCTTTTTCCTGCTGAGAACGAGCACCAAGTAGAACATTTCCTCTCTGTTCACGGATCCGACTACAGCCTGCTGCAACAAAGGATCATATATCCCTCCGCATACGGTTATGACGGCTTCTTCATCAGCCTGCTGTCAAAACACCACCATTTACAGGAATGATCATTCCACAAAATGAACACGCATACCAAGGAATGACCATTCTAAGTGATGTGGAGCAAATGTTGGAATGATCATTCCTAATCGTGCCCGGTGTAGCCTGTTAGTCAAATTGCTTGGATGATCGTTCTTGTTTGCGCTTCGATCGGTGGGACTTGTCGGCAAGCATTCGCTCTTTTGCTCGACGTGATCGCCGTCGCTTTTGTCTTCGTATTCGCTCGATCACATCGCGCTCAGCGGCAACCTGTCCGGTCTTTTGCCGCTCCAGCTTGTCCAGTAGCATCCGTCGGCCAAGAAAACGGTTCATAGCTTGGTGGCGTGTCGTTTGACACTTTACTCGCAGGCCGGTAGGCTTGTGATGAAGCATGACGCAGGAAGATGATTTGTTAACTTTCTGGCCGCCTGCTCCAGCGGACCGAACAAAGGTTTCTTCGATTTCGCTCTCTTGCACTCCCAAAGCAGCCATCCTTTGTTGAAGCTGGGATTCTTTCTCCGGGGAAACAGGATACATGGGCATGGCGTTCACTCCGCTGGTTGCGATTCGTCTTGAGGCTTCGGATTTTGCGAGTTTCTGAGTTGGTTCTCCATAGATTGCGTCATGTCGGTGATGTTGACATTTGGGGGAGGACTGTATTGAAATGTTGTATCAGGTATCGGTTCATTAAACTTCAAGTCAGTAAATTCCAACGTGATGACTACGTTGGTGTTGGAACTGTCAAATTGTTCCATGCGATACATGAAACCGTCTGTTTGGCCGATGTAGATGCGAGATTTTCCCATGATGGCCGTCATGGGGGCGGTCTGCTGGTTCAATAGGGCCTCTTTCTTCCATTTTCCTTCCAAGATGTATGTCCTAATCCCATTGATCTCGACAGCACCGGCCAATGAGTAGTCGGTATGCCGCTTGTTTTGTTCCCACTGTTTGGTGGGATCAAGGTTCTGAAGCGCATCTACTTTCATTCCCATCTTTGATGCGTTGGCTGAGGCGGCTTCGATGTTCATCTTGATGACCTGCTTCTTTCCGCCCAAGTCCATTTCCTGCCACATAATCTTGTCGGGTCCGATGACCGTTTTCATGTTCATGACACTTTGGTTTCCCATGATGGGCATGGAAAGTTGCATCTGCATCAAAGATGGGCGCTTGAAGGTCATTTGCCCGGTGGCCTGCATTTCACCGCCAAAAACGCTCATTTTTTGGCTCATCTTGCCGGACCAAGTTTCAAGTTCCGCCGACTTGGTGATACAGAACTGGATCACCTCATCAGCGGTCTCAGGCGCACCGGCAGCAGTCACGGGCAGATTGACGCCCATCAAGAAAAGGTGTCCGGCAAGAATGAATAGAGTGATTCTTTGCATTGGCGGGAAAACTATCACGATCAACACTGTTATCGCAACTTTCGCAGAAGTATTGACTGTTACCGTCAAATCTGGACACTACGCCCCCAAGATGAATCCAAATCGCAAACCAATTGTCGCTGGGAACTGGAAGATGTACAAAACCGCCGCTGAAGCGGTCACGTTGGTCAACGACCTCAAACGCGAGGTGGCGGGCGTGAAAGACACGTCCGTGGAGATCGTGGTGTGTCCCACGTTCACGGCCTTGGCAGCGGTCAGCGCTGCCACGCACTCCGGCAATGTGAAGCTAGGCGCACAGAATGTGCATTGGGAGAAGGAAGGCGCGTTCACGGGCGAGATTTCCGCTCCCATGCTCAAGGAGCACGCCGTTCGGTATGTGATCATTGGCCACAGCGAGCGGCGCCAATTTTTCGGCGAGACGGATGCCGGCGTGAACAAGCGGGCCAAAGCAGCTTTGGCGCATCAGATTCGCCCGATCGTGTGTGTGGGCGAAATGTTGGCCGAACGCGAGGCTGGCAGAACCTCTGATGTGGTGACGGGCCAGATCAAAGGCAGCCTTGCCGGTTTCAGCAAAGATGATATGCTCGAAACCGTCATCGCTTATGAGCCGGTATGGGCCATTGGCACCGGCAAGACAGCGTCCCCCGCTCAAGCCCAAGAAGTTCATGCGCTGATACGCAAACTGTTGACCGAGATGTTCGACGCGACGATAGCCGGCAAGGTTCGAATCCAGTACGGCGGCAGCGTCAAGGCGGCGAATGCGAAAGAGTTGTTGAGCCAACCGGACATTGATGGCGCGTTGGTGGGCGGAGCGAGTTTGGACGCCAAAGGGTTTGCGGAAATCGTAAAAGCAGCCGTGTAACGCGGCGCAGAAGGAGCAGACAGTTCGATGAGTATTGTAATTGGCATATTGACAGGCATCCACATCTTGGTGGCGTTGTTCATTATCATCTTGGTGTTGATGCAGAAATCGAAAGAGCAGGGCGTCGGCGCGGCATTTGGCGGCGGCATGACCGACACGGTCTTCGGCGCGGAGACGACGACGGCGTTGGTGCGCATGACGATCTGGTGCGCGTGCATTCTGTTGGCGACGACGTTGTTGCTGGCGGTGCTTCATGCCCGCAAGTCGGGCGGAGGATCCTTGATGCAGAAAGTCACCACATCGCAACCGGCCGTGCCGGCTTCCACGGGCAACGGACTCGCCGTGCCGGCCGTCCCCGACCAGCCGGGCACGCCCGCTGTTCCGCCCACCACGGAAACGCCGGCAACCCCCTGATGGACGCGCGCTGACCCATGCGCCCACGAATTTCGCCGCTGGTGGCAACCATTAAAATTGTCAGCGCGGCGTTTTTCTTTTTGTCCTTGGCAATGGTCTCCGCGCGGGCCGCATCCGATTCGGGGCGGCCGCTCAGTTATTTTGGGTCAACGGAGCGGATCCGCGGTTTTGACCCGGTCACCTCGAACGACACGACGAGTTCCCGGGCCATCTCGACCGTTTACGAGGGTTTGTACGAGTACGAATACCTGGCGCGCCCGTACACGGTGCGTCCCTTGTTGGCGGCCGCCATGCCCGAGGTCTCGGCGGATGGGTTGACGTACACGATTCGTATCAAGCAAGGGATTCATTTTGCCGATGACCCCTGTTTTCCGGGCGGCAAAGGTCGGGAGTTGGTGGCGGAGGATTTTATCTATTCATGGAAACGGATTGCCGATGTTCGCAATCGCAGCACCTGCTTCTGGATTTTTGAGGGTCGCATCGTCGGGTTTGACGAGTACCATGCCAAATCCACCAAGGGGAAAGTCAGCTACGACGAACCCGTGGAAGGACTGAAGGCGCTGGATCGGTACACGCTGCAGATCAAGTTGACCCAGCCGTATCCGCAACTCGTGTGGGTGTTGACCATGAGTTACACCTTCGCCGTGCCGCGCGAAGCGGTGGAGTTTTACAAAGCCGAGTTCCTCAACCATCCGGTGGGAACCGGTCCCTACATCGTCAAGGATTGGAAATGGCGCAACTACCGCATCGAGTATGCGCGCAACCCGACGTATCACGGCGACACCTATCCCACCATCGGAACCCCTGAAGACGAAGCGGCCGGCCTGCTGGCGGATGCCGGCAAGCCCGCGCCTTTCTTGGATCGCATCGTGCAATACGTGATTGCCGATGATTCGACGGAATGGCTGAAGTTCCTCAACGGCGATTTGGCGGCGTCCGGCATCTCCCGCAACAATTTCGACGCGGTGATCACCGCGCAGAAGGAATTGACGCCCGAGTTGCGGGCGCGCGGCATTCGATTGTTGAAAACCCCGCAACTCTACATCACGTACGTCGGCTTCAACATGGAGGACCCGGTCGTGGGGATGTCGTCCGATCCCGCTGAAAACGAGCGACGCCGCAAACTTCGGCAGGCTCTCGCCCACGCGGTGGACATTGAAAAATGGATCACGTTCTACAACGACCGCCACATACCGGCCACCGGGCCGCTGCCTCCCAACATCAGCGGCTTCGATCCGTCCAAGAAGCGACCGTATCCGTTTGACCTGAAACGCGCCCGGCAACTGCTCGCGGAGGCCGGCTACCCCGATGGACGCGATCCCAAGACCGGCAAAAAGCTGGTGTTGACCATTGAGTTGCCCAATGCCAGTGACCCCGAGGAGCGGCAATCCATCGAGTTGCTTGCGAGTTTCTTCGACGCCGTTGGCGTGCACCTGCAACCGAGCTACAACAACTGGCCGGAGTTCCTGAAAAAAATGGAACGCAAGCAATGCCAGATTTACCGGTTGGGTTGGGTCGCCGACTATCCCGACGGTGAAAACTTCCTGACGCTGTTTTCCTCGAAGAGCGTGTCACCGGGGCCGAATCACTCCAACTACGTCAACCCCGGCTTCGACGCCCTTTACGAACGCGCCCGCCAGATGCAGGACACGCCCGAACGCACCGCGCTGTATCAAGAGATGGCCAACATTGTGATCGAAGACAGCCCCTGGATTTTCATGACGTATCCGCTTTCGTTCGGCCTGTTCCAGCCGTGGCTGAAGAACTTCAAGCCGCATGATTTCCCCTATCCGTTCTTGAAGTTTTACTCGGTGGATCTCAACCGGATGAAGGTGCGCTGACATGGCTGCCTACATAATCCGCCGCTTGCTGTACATCATCCCCGTTGTCCTCGGTGTCGCGCTCATCACCTTCATCCTGTTCAACGTCGTTGGCTGGAATGCCGCTTCGCAGATGCTCGGCCGGCACGCCACTCCCGAAGAGATCGCCGCCTTGCAAAAAGAACTCGGCCTGGCCGGGCCGCGGTGGTTGAACTGGCAAGCGGCCGCAGAAGGCCCGTGGTATCGGCTGTTTGACTCGCAGTGGTTTTTCTACCTCAAGCAAATCGTCACGTTTGATTTCGGGCGTTCGTTTGCCAGCAACCAGAAAATCTCCACGCTGATCTTCAACGGCATGCTGCCATCGCTGGTGTTGGCCGCGCCGATCTTCGTCATCGAAGTGATCGTGGCCATTTCGATCGCGCTGTTGGCGGCTTACTATCGCAACACGTGGATGGACCGCAGCATCGTCGTGTTGTCCGTGGTCGGTCTCAGTGTCAGTTACCTGGTGTACATTCTCATCGGCCAATACCTGCTGGCGTACCGGCTGCAACTTTTCCCCATCTGGGGATTTGAGTCTGTCCGGTACCTGATCCTGCCGGTGGCCATCGGCGTGTTCAGCGGTCTCGGCTCCCAAGTGCGGTTTTACCGGACCGTGATGCTCGACGAAATGTATCAGGATTACGTCCGCACCGCCTTCGCCAAGGGCAATCCTCAGCGGACCGTTCTTTTCAAGCACGTCCTGAAGAATGCCATGATTCCCATTCTGACCAGCGTGGTGTTGGCGATACCGTTTCTGTACACCGGCAACCTGCTGCTGGAAAATTTCTTCGGCATTCCCGGCCTCGGTTATCTGGCCGTGGAAGCCATCAACTCCACGGATTACCCCGTGATCAAAGCCACGGTACTGGTCGGCTCCATCCTGTACGTCATCGCGACACTGGTGACCGACCTTTGTTACGCGCTGGTTGACCCTCGCATCCGGCTCCGATGACCACGGCCACACAAATTCCAATCGCCGGGCCAACCCCACCGGTCTCCTTGTGGCAAACGGCGTGGCGCCAACTTCGCCGCAACCGGCTGGCGATGATTTGCCTGGGCATCATCGTAATCTACTCGCTGATCGCCGTGTATGCGGAGAGCGTGTACTGGTTTTACCGGCTGAAACAACAAACGCCTCCCTACAAGGTCGTCAATTTTGAGAACCGTTTTGCCAAGCCTTCACTTGCGCACCCGCTCGGAACCGACTCGCTCGGACGCGATGTGCTGCGGCAAGTCGTGCAAGGCACCCGCATTGCATTTGAAGTCGGCATATTCACCTCGATCATCGCCATCCCCATCGCCGTCGTGCTGGGCGCCCTGGCCGGCTACTTTGGAAAGAAGGTGGATGACTTCATCGTCTGGCTCTACACCGTGTTCGATTCGATACCGGCGCTGCTGTTCATCATTGCTGTTGCCATGGTGGTCGGCAAAGGATTGGTTGGCGTCTGTCTGGGCATCGGATTGACCACGTGGGTTGGACTGTGCCGGCTGATGCGCGGCGAATACATCAAGCACCGTGACCGGCAATACGTGCTGGCAGCCCGGTCGCTTGGCGTGCGGAACGTTTCCATCATCTTTCGGCATATCCTGCCCAACGTCATCCATCTGGTCATCATCAGTTTCTCACTCCGGTTTCCCGGCGCGATTCTGACCGAAGTGGTGCTCAGCTACCTTGGCATCGGCGTCCAAGGCGAACCCAGTTGGGGCATCATGATCAGCGACGCCAAACTTCGGCTCTGGCAAGGCCACTGGTACGAACTCGGCGGCGCGACTGTGGCGATGTTCTTCATCGTGCTGGCCTTTAACTTGTTTGGCGACGCCCTGCGCGACGCGCTCGATCCCAAACTCAGAACCGCAGAGGGCAAAACCGCATGAGCCAACTGCTCGAAGTAAAAAACCTGCAAGTCAGTTTTCATACCGACGATGGGGAAGTTCGCGCGGTGGACGGTGTGTCGTTCTCCATCAAGAAAGGCGAAACACTGGCGCTCGTGGGCGAATCCGGTTGCGGCAAAAGCGTCACGGCTCTTGCCCTCGCCAAACTCGTCGCCACTCCGCCGGGCGTGTACAAGGGAGGCCAGATATTGCTCGACGGACAGGACATCCTCCAAATGTCGAAGGATCAACTCCGTGCCATCCGCGGAGCCAAGATCTCCTACATCTTCCAAGAGCCGGCCTCGTCGCTGAATCCCGTGTTTCGCATCGGCTATCAAATCAAGGAAATGCTGCAACTCCACCGGCCCGACGCCGCCAACGATGCGGAAGTTGTCCGCCTCCTTCAACTCGTCAACATACCGGAGCCAGAGCGGCGCATTCGCGACTACCCGCACCAACTCAGCGGCGGCATGCAACAACGCGTCATGATCGCCATGGCCCTCGCCTGCCTGCCTGCTTTGCTCGTCGCCGACGAACCGACCACCGCGCTCGATGTCACCATCCAGGCCCAGATTCTCGACCTGCTCAAAGAATTGAAGCAGAAACTCCAAATGAGCATCCTGCTCATCACCCACAACCTCGGCATCGTGGGCGACATTGCCGACAACGTGGCCGTGATGTATGCCGGCAGGATCGTGGAACAGTCCCCGGCTCTTGACCTGCTCGAACGTCCGCTTCATCCCTACACAGCCGCCCTCATGCGCAGCATCCCCCGACTCGGCGCACGAGCCGACCGGCTCCATTCCATACCGGGCACGGTGCCGAATGCGGCGCGCTTACCGGCAGGCTGCAAGTTCCACCCCCGCTGTGACCGGGCCCAAACCGATTGCGCCCACGATCCTGAATCTGGCTTGCTGGAAACTGACAACTCGCTGCGTCGCGTTCGTTGTCCCTACTGGAACCAACCGGAGTTGAAACGAGCGATATGAGCTTGCTCGAAATCAAAAACCTCAAAACACATTTCCCCATCCGTGCCGGTCTGCTGCAACGGCCGGTAGGCTGGGTTCGCGCCGTGGACGGCGTCAGTTTCGCCATCAATTCCGGTGAGACCATCGGACTCGTCGGCGAATCCGGCTGCGGCAAGACCACGCTCGGACGCACTCTTCTGCGCCTCATTGAACCGACGACCGGTGAGATTTGGTTCGAGAACAACAACATCACCGGTCTCACGGGCGAAAGTCTCCGGGCTTTTCGACGTCACGCGCAAATGATTTTCCAGGACCCGTACGGTTCGCTCAACCCGCGCATGACCGTCGGCAACATCATCGGCGAGGCGCTACGAATCCATCGGCTGTGCGCCAACCAACAAGAAGAACGCGACCGGGTGGCGCATTTGCTCACAGCCGTCGGACTCTCGCCCGACCATGCGCGCCGGTATCCTCACGAGTTCAGTGGCGGCCAACGCCAGCGCATCGGCATCGCCCGCGCGCTGGCCGTGAAACCAAAGTTCATTGTCTGCGACGAACCAGTCAGCGCGTTGGATGTCAGCGTACAGGCGCAGATCATCAACCTGCTCCAAGATTTGCAGGCGGAGTTCAACCTCACCTATCTGTTCATCGCCCACGACCTGGCCGTTGTGGAACACATCAGCGACCGCGTGTTGGTGATGTATTACGGCAAGATTGTGGAGGACGCTTCCGCTCGCGAAATCTACGAAAACCCGCTTCATCCCTACACCAAAGCCCTGCTCTCGGCTGTACCGGACATAGACACCTCGGCAAAACGTCCCCGGATCATCTGGCCGCCACACGGCACCACACCCTCGCAAGCACGCGCCCAACTCCAAGAACAGAACCATCAGTGGAAACAAGCCTCACCGGATCATTGGGTGCTGGAATCGGCTTGACGTTTCGTCAAAGACTCCCGCTACTCGGTGGTTGTTCGACCCAGCCGGCCTTCCGCCCGGGCCGCCCGACCGTACACCAGCTCAAACAACGGCGTGGCCATCAACGTCGTGACAATCGCCATCACCACCAACACCGAGAACAGTCCCGGCAGGATGACCCCGCGCTGCAATCCGATGTTGATGATGATCAATTCCATCAATCCCCGCGAGTTCATCAACGCGCCCACAGCCAACGCCGTCCGATTGTCTTCGCCCGACAACCGGGCGGCCGCCCAGCACGCTCCGAACTTGCCGGCACATGACGCCGCCAGCACCACGACTGCGATCCATAACATTTGCGGACTGCTGACAATATCCAACCGGGTGTTCAACCCCGAATAAGTGAAGAACATGGGCAACAGCAGCACCACCGCCAACGGTTCCAGTTGACGCCGCAGCTCGCGCGTCAACACGCCCCGCGGCATCGCCACGCCCAACACGAACCCGCCAAACACCGCGTGGATTCCCACCGCATCCATCGCCCACGCCGCGAGCATGAACAACATCAGGCATACACCCAACAACGCGAACGAAACGGCGCCTTCCATTTCCGCCACCATTCCCAACCGCGCCAAGAGCCTGCGGCCGAATGTCAGCATCACCAGCGCATAACAAGCACCGCCCGCGATGGCTTTCACCGCCATACCGGGTCCGCCGCCAAAACTGGCCAACACCACCGCCAACACGCACCAAGCCGCCGCATCGTCAATCGCGCCGGCCGCCAGCGCCAATGTTCCGAGCGCCGTGCCAGATAGCCCGCGCTCCTTGATGATCCGCGCCAGCATCGGAAACGCTGTGATGGCTATCGCCGCGCCCATGAACAGCGCGACTTCAATCAACTTCACATTTTCGGAGAACAAACCCGGCACCTTGACAAGCCACGGGGCCAACGCCGCGCCCAAGAAGAACGGGGCCAGCATGCCGGACAGTGAAACGGCAGCCGCGCTGCGTGCCCGGTCACGAAACAATTCCGTGTTGAACTCCAACCCCACAAGAAACATGTAAAGCCCAACGCCCAATTGCGCCCCGACAAAGAGCACTTTGAGCGAATCAGGCGGAAACAACATTTGCTGCCACTGCGGCGCGACCAATCCCAGCAACGAGGGACCAAGCAACACGCCGGCGATCATTTCGCCCACGACTTGCGGTTGACCAATCTTGCGCGCCGCCAAGCCCACCAAGCGGCATACGCCCAAGATCACGAACATCTGAAAGAAAAAAAAGATGGATAGCTGTGTGGCGCTCATCTTGGCAGTAAACGCGCGACATTGTGCTTTTGGCTATATCAAGTGTCAACTACGGCCCAAAGCGGAAACCAATGTTTGGTTACCGGTGTTTCTTCGGGGACGGAGACATCCACCATGAAACACTTGCTTCACTGCCTGATGATTTCGATCGCATTCGCCGCCGTCACGCGCGCCCAGCAAACGCCTGACCTCGAAATCCAACTCAATCTATTCGGAGCCGTGTTCAAGACCGACGTTCCGCAGCCGGGCGGGCCGACCTTGATCCTGGACCTGGCGCGCACCGGCGACCGCTGGGAACGGGTCTGGGGTGACGCGCCACGGTTTAACAAGTGTCTGGCGGAAGGTCTGGTCAGCGACAGCAAAGTGGACGCCGATTCGATGGCACTGACGATCTCGCTTTCCATCGGCTCCGACGCTTGGGTAAAGGGCGGACGCGGCCGGTACGTGGTCGAGTTAAAACGCAAGTCGGACAGTTTGTTTGAGGGGACCTATTCGGGACAATTCCGCAACATGCCGCTCAACGGCGTCGCGCAGGCGATCATCAGCCCGAAACGGAAACCAATTCCGAACGTTCACGCGCCGGTGAAACCCGGCGAACATCCCCGGCTGTTGTTCCGGCAAGCTGATGTACCGGCCTTGAAGGCGAAGGCGCAAACTCCCTTCGGTCAGGCGGCCCTGGCCAAACTTAATGGCGTGGTGGGGTCCGCCCTGAAATACCAGCTTACCGGCGAGAAGAAATACGCGACTGACATCATCCCGGAGATCGAGAAAATGATCGCGGACAACAACGTCGGCGACAAGATGGTGCGAGGCCGCGTTTTGGGGTGGCGGTTTGAGCAGGTGGCATTGGCCTACGATCTTTGCTACGACGCATGGCCGGAATCGCTGCGTCAGAAAGTGGAAAAGGTCGTGGCCGGTTACGAAGGCTGGCGGGCCTTCACGAAGATGTGGACGTTTCAGAAGGAGATCCAGTGGGTGCCGACCGGTGTCTATCCCGGCCCCATTCGGTATGGCCCCGCGATGGCCGTGATGGCCATCTGGGGCGAAAAAGGGCCGATGCCCGTCAAGCCCGTTCCGCCGTTCGCCGTGACACAACCGGATGGTTTGGTCTCTCCCGCCACAGACTTTACGAAGTCCGAGAACGTCCCGCTGTCAAAGTTCGCCAGCGGCGTGGTGACGAAGGAGTGGATCGCGCTGACCGGTTTCAAGCCAGAAGCCGGTCAGGATCCCTTGGCCGGCATGGGTGGATTCGCCAAGGCACGCCCCGTGGCCGGGCAGAAAGTCTCGTTCGCAGGAAACGAAGCGGAGTTCCGCAAATTGTCTGATGAGAACAAGGATTTCTTCGGCGGGGGCATCAGCATCACCGTGGCCGCGCGCCGGCACTATCACACCACCGCCTACTTCTACACCGTTGTGGAAAACAACCTGCCCCGGTGGGTTCGCGTGAACATCGGCCACGGCGGCGTGGCGTTCTACTTGAACGGCACACGGCTGATGGAAGGCGACATGGTGCGCTTGGATCAAGGCTTCTATCCCATCATGGTCGTCGCGCCGGTGGGCGAAACATCATCGTGGGGACAAGAGGTGTTTCACCCCAAACTGACCGCGGCCACCGAAGCGGATGCCCAAAAGACAATCGCCCAGCTTCGGGAGGATTACGAAGCCGCGCTCCAGCAATGGGAGTTTGATGTGGAGCAACACAAACGACTCGGAGGCGCGAATGTGGAAGCCCTGAAACTTTTCGAAGTCAGCCGTCGCGCGATGCGGATCTATTTCCGCGAGGCGATGGGGGATGGCGGATACATGGGCGCGCCGCTCAATTCGCTGGAGGGACCGAACAAGTATGCCGTCGCGCACCGGAACGCATTTGGCGCTGATGTTTCCCCATACGCCGACGCGACGCACTTTCTGGCGCGCAAAACATTCACGCTGGCCTATGGCAGCAACGGCCCCGGCACAGGCTGGGAACTAGGTAACACGGCCGGGTTCATCTCCAAACGCACCTACATCGAACCTCAATACGATCTGGCACCAAACTTCTTCGGCCAACTCTTTCCACTCACGCCTGATCCATGGAAACCATCCATGCTCTGGGCCTGGCAGCGGCACATCGGATTCTCCGGCAAGGATGACGCGGCCGCAGCGCTCAAGGAAGCCGTTCGGCCCACCAACGGCTACCCAGGCGACCCCCACGTTGCCTGGACGTTTGTGAATCTCCCGCTCGGCATGCCATCCACCCCACCGGCAGGCGTGTTGCCGCTCACGTGGCGGGCTGACGATCATGGGTGGTACGGATTCCGCAACCAATGGAAGAACCAGAATGATTTCGTCACGCAGTTCTATCTCCGCAACGGCGCGCCGGGTGGCGAAGATGCCGGCGCATTCCGCGTCATGGGACTTGGCCAACGCTGGGGTCTCGGCGGCAGCGTCATGCGGCTGTTTGAGAATGTCGTCCAACTTCCCGATGACGAGACGAACCTCGAAGGACACGGCCGCCTTATTCATTACGAAGCACGCCCTGACGGTTCCGGTGCCGTGACGATTGACCTCGGCGACGTTTACGCCGCGCCAAGTCCCGGACTGTATGAGCCTTTCGGATACGTTCGAGTGGTCGGCAATTTCAAGCCGAGTGGAATTACCGGTTTGCGGGCGTTGGCCGTGGACTACAGCGGCAAGAGCGGAGCGCCCTGTTTGCTGGTGATTGTGGACAAGGTGACCGGCGCAAAAAGCTCGGTGTGGTCGTGGCCGTCGAAGTTCGACGCCACGGTGATCGGCGGCATGACCAAGAACCCGGTCACCTCCTCGCTGATCACGGAGGGCAAAGCCTACGGCGCGTACACGCAGGCGGAAATGAAGGAAATGCACGAGCGGCTGAAGAAAGCGGCGGCGGCGACAGCAGCCAAGAGGAAGGATAACCCCAAGAAAGACGCTCCAAAGAAGGACGAGAAGAACGCGGAAGAAGAATCGGAGGACGAGAACGTCTCCGGCGCGGATGACACCACGCCCGTGATTGCCAGCAACACATTCACCATCACCAAGGGCGGGGCGGTGTTGAAAGGCACGCTGGTTGCGCCCGTCCAGGCGCCACTCGGCTTGGAGGAGCTGGAGAAGTATCGGATGGG
>CAZEQV010000020.1:4967-21198 GCA_964514435.1 uncultured Verrucomicrobiota bacterium | reverse complement strand
GGACGGCAGTAACTGGGAGTTGTTGTGCATCTATTGCCACGATCACGAACACGAAAAATACAAGCTGGCCGGGATGGTGGACGGTTCCACGGAATCCAAGCCGGCATCCTCAGCGTTGGCCAATCCATTCGCGGGTCTGGACTCGCTGCTCAAGCCCGACGACACGAAACCGGCATCGTAATCTCACCCTCCGACTCGCCTTATCGCGTTTTCGGGGTACTATGGCGGCCATGCATATTTCTGTTGATTGCCCGAAATGCGGTCAGAAGTCCGAAGTCAACGGCGTTCAGTCCGGCGGTGTGATTTTCTGCGGACATTGCCAGACTCCGGTCCCGTTGAGTGAAGTGGTGCAGCCGAAAAAAATCAGGCTGAAATCGGTCACGCCCGAATCTCCGCTCACGTCCAGATCTGACAACGCGACACCGAGCACAGGCTCTGCGCCCCGGCTGAAATCGGAGGGCGGATATTGTCCGCAGTGCGGCAAGGGTTTGCCCAAGGGAGGCGTTCTCTGCACCAATTGCGGCTGGGACAAACGCAGTAACAAGGTGACCACAACCAATGTGGGAAACGCGCCGCACAAACGAGCCGTCAAGTTCAATGGTATCGCGGTGGCGATGGTCTTGGTGTTGCTGGCGGTGGTTGTGCTCATCCTCATTCGTTGGAAGATGGGTTGACCGTCGGGGATGCGCTTGTGAACCGGGTCGGCAACCGCTAAAGAGTTACCCATGCTCAAACACGATCTCTCTGACAAACTGTGGCGCGAGGCCAGCGAGCTGCTTCCCGGCGGCGTCAATTCACCTGTGCGCGCTTTTCGCGGCGTGGGGGGGCATCCCTTCTTCACCGTTCGCGCCAGTGGTTGCCGGCTGTGGGATGCGGACGGCAACGAGTACATTGATTATGTCGGTTCGTGGGGACCGATGATCCTTGGCCACGCTCATCCCAAGGTTGTTCGGGCGGTGCAGGAAGCGACACGCAACGGCACCAGTTTCGGCACACCCAATCCGCTGGAAATACGGTTGGCGCGGTTGGTCCGGGAGGCTTATCCGTCCATCGAGAAACTGCGGTTTGTCAACTCGGGCACGGAAGCAACCATGTCGGCGATCCGTCTGGCCCGCGGCTTCACGAAACGCAACAAGATCGTGAAGTTCGACGGCTGCTATCATGGCCATGTGGATTCGTTGCTGGTCAAAGCCGGCAGCGGCGGCGCAACGTTCGACATTCCCGACAGCGCGGGCGTACCGGCCGACTTTGCGCGCCAGACGCTGACATTGACGTTGAACGATTTGGATGGGCTTGATCGGGTGGATTGGAGTGAAATCGCCTGCGCCATCATCGAACCGGTGCCCGGCAACATGGGGTTGATCCCGCTGCGTATTGAGTTTCTGCGTAAACTTCGGGAAATGACCGGGCGAGCCGGTGCGCTGCTGATATTTGACGAAGTCATGTGCGGATTTCGCGTGGCCAAGGGCGGCGCGCAAGAGTTGTTCGGAATGACAGCCGACCTGACGACGCTGGGCAAGATCATCGGAGGCGGGCTGCCTGTTGGCGCGTTTGGCGGGCGCGCGCCGATCATGGATCAACTCGCTCCGAGCGGTCCCGTGTACCAGGCCGGCACATTGTCCGGCAATCCGCTGGCGATGGCGGCCGGTATCGCGACGTTGGAGGAATTGTTCCGCGATCCGGATCATTACAACAGCCTCGAACAACGAACCGCCCACCTGTCGCGGGAACTTGGCAAACTGGCAAAGTCGGCGAACATTCCCGTCTGGCAGGCGCGGATTGGTTCGAAGTTCTGCTTGTTCTTCACTGATCAACCTGTCGTGGATTACGCGTCCGCCAAGCGCAGCAACACCAACCGCTATGCGAAGTATTTCCATGCGATGAAGGAGCGCGGCGTCTATCTGGCGCCGTCGCAGTTTGAAGTCGGTTTCCTGTCGTTGGCGCACACGGAGCGCGACATCGAAGCGACCGTGAAGGCCGCCAGCGAGGCCATGAGGGCATTATGAGACTGGTGATTGCCATGACCGGCGCGAGCGGGGCGTTGTACACGCAGCGGTTGCTCGACAACCTCGATCCGTCGCATCACGAGATTCATTTCATCATGACCCGCCATGCCGGGGAGGTCGCGGCACTGGAGTTGCCGGGCGGATTGCACGTGGCGGCGGGCGTGAAACGCTATGAAGAAAACGGCTCGATGTTTGTTCCATTCGTCAGCGGTTCGGCCAAGCTCGATGCGATGATCATCCTGCCGGCTTCGATGGGCACTATTGGTCGCATCGCCAGCGGCGCGTCCGACGGCACGATTGCGCGGGCGGCGGACGTGTTTTTGAAGGAGCGCCGCAAACTGATCCTCGTGCCCCGCGAATCGCCCTTCAACCTCATCCACCTGCGCAACATGGTCACGCTGACCGAAGCCGGTGCGGTCATCCTACCGGCCAATCCATCGTTCTACACCAAACCCGCTACGATACCGGAATTGGTGGACACCATCGTGGCGCGGGTGTTGGACCACATCGGCATTGAACACCGTCTGGTCAAACGCTGGCAGAGCCGGGACTGAACATGAGAGTGTTGGCGATATTCTGTTTGGCTCTTGTGGCGAGCGTTTGCTGCCGGGCGGACGAAAAGGAGGTCGTGGCGGAGCTGAACCTCGCTCGAACACAGCCCCAGAAATACGCGAAACTTGTCGAGGAGTTTCGGCGACGGTTCAACGACAAGGACAAACGCATCTACGTCAACTCCGCCGGGCAACGCATCAAAACCAAAGAGGGACTACCGGCTGTGGATGAAGCCATCGCCCTTCTCAGGAAGCAAGAGCCGGTGCCTGAATTGACACTGTCGAAAGGGCTGTCCTTGGCCGCGCTTGATCATGTCAAGGACATCGGTCCGGCGGGCATCACCGGTCACGACGGCACCGACAAGAGCAAACCGGCGCAACGCATGGCGCGACACGGAAAGGTCAACCGCATGTCGGGCGAGAATATTTCCTTCGGTCCCTCGAAAGCCCGCGACATTGTGATGCAACTGATCATTGACGATGGCGTGCCCAATCGCGGTCATCGCGCCAACATCTACAAACGGGAGTTCAAGACCGTGGGCATCGCCATCGGACCCCACAAGACCTACCGGACGATGTGCGTCATGGATTTTGCCGACGCTTTCAAGGACAAATAAACCCGTTCCAGTTCTGGTGTGGCCACGCCGGCAGCCTTCGCCGCCCGCAACGGATTCCCGAAGATCGCCTCTATTTCCATGGGGCGACCCTCGTCGAAATCAATCTTCATGCTCGTCCGGTAGGGCGTCATCTTCGCGGTGCGCTCCAACATCACGTTGACGATGTCAGCCGCCAACGGCACGCCACAACCATTGGCCGCCGCCACCACCTCACGCATCAACGCTTCGCATTGCGACCGGGTGAGGGGATTGTCCATCAGCTCCTTGGTGGTCGCATTCAACAGCACGGACAAACCGTTGTAGGGAATGTTCCAGACCAGCTTCTTCCAGCGGGCCACACGCAGGTCGTCCTCCAGATCGACCGGTAGTCCCGCCCGCTGGAAGTCACCGGCAATGGCGCGCATCCGGCCCGTGATGCCGCGTCGCGAAAACTCGCCCAAAGCCACCAGCCCGTAATCCAGATGCCGAATGTGACCGGGACTGACTTTGTTGGAGCAGAGAAACGCAAGTCCGCCCATTACCCGATCGGCTCCGACAATACCGGCTGCGATCTCCTCCTGACCGAGACCGTTCTGCATCATCACCACCACCCCCTGCGGTTTGACGGCGGGCGGCAACAAATCGGGCAGCAGATTGTTCTGCGTTGTCTTCAACGCCACCAGCGCCACATCGCAGGGCGGCAAATCCCGCGCATCCCGGTACGCTTTCACAGCCGGCAGGGTGAAATTGCCGTCCTTGGATTCACAAAACAGGCCGTGCCGGGCCACGTGGTCGTAGTCGGAATGCAACAGGAAGTGCACAGTGCAGCCGGCTCGTTGCAAGCGGGCGCCGTAAAAGCCGCCCAACGCCCCCGTTCCTATCACGGCATAGGATCTTGATTGCATGACGCGAGAGTATCACAAAAATCTTTTGGCTTGGACAGCCTTTGTCGGTGGACGCGGCGTAGAGTCTCACGCCAACAACCAATGAAAGGAAATCAAATGAAACAACGCGCCCCAGAAAACACGTTCCACCTTGTTCAACGAGCCTACCGGAGTTTGTTGGCGTTCGACGAAGTTCCCGGCACCTGGTTCGAGCCGGGACCCATCCGACGCATTCGCCGCAATGTGCCCCGACCAGGCCGCGCTCGTATGACACAAATCGCGGCTGTGGCCGCGAAGCGAATCTGATAGGATACCGCTGTCATGGCCAGCCTCGTCATTACCGCTCCGACGTTTCCGGTTCTGGAAAAGCAGTTGCTCGCCGATCTCCGCGAAGCCTGCCGCAAGGAGCCACTGTCGCCGAAATGGGTGGTGACGCCGAGTTCCAGCGTGGCCAATCATCTTCGTCTGCGGCTGGCGCGCGCCGGGACGTTTGCCGGTGTGCGGGTGGTGAATCTGCCGCGGTTCGTGGAACGATTGGCCGGGGCGGCGGGGTTGCCGGTTGCCAGGAATTGGAGTCCGGTGCTGGACATTCTTCTGTACGGTTTGGTGCAATCGTTGCCGGCCACGTCACCGCTGGCTTCATTGAAGCAATCAACGGGCGGCTACGCGCTGCTGCGGCAAACGTTCACCGACTTGGCGGAAGGGTGCATGGGAGACGGGGATGTGGAATTGGTTCTGGAAGACACGGCGCTGTCAACCGTGGAATGGGCGGCGCTGAACGCCTATCGGCAGTGGTTGGGGTTGCTCAGGGATCAAGGTGTCGAATGGGCGCCGGTCACATACCAGAGACTGAAGGATCAACTGGCTGGTGCCGACCTGTCCGGTGCGCTTGGGTGCGAGGAAGGTCAATCACCGCTCGCCTTGTTTCACGGGTTTTACGATTGGACGGATGTGAATATCCAGTGGATCAACGCGCTGGCCGGCAAGGTTGAGACGCGTATTTACTTTCCGCATTGGGCGAATCATGGCGGGTTCGCGTTCGCGCAGGAGGTGGTGGAGCTGTTGCCGCCGGAGCGCGAGACGTTGCCGGGCGAATCGTTCTTCCTGGAGACATTTCCCGAAGGCGACGTGGGCGGGCAACCGTCCACGGTCACGTATCAACGCGCGTCCGGCATCCGCGCGGAAATCCTTTCGGCGGCCGTCCGCATCCGAAAGTGGATGGATGACGACAACATTGCGCCCGAAGACATTTTGGTGGTTGCGCCCGATGCGGAACCGTATGCGGCGAGCGTCTTGGAGATGTTCGAGGATTTCGCGATACCGGTGCGCGTGGCGGGAGTTTCAGCCGGTGAGGTTCCTGAGCAACGGGCGTTGAAGATGTTGCCGCAGTTGTGGCGGGACAAAGCGACGGCGGAATGGTTGCTGGCCTACCTGCGCGACTATCCTGGCATCGAAGCCGCGCGCGGGGTCAATGTTTCTGCGTTCGAGCAGAAGGTTCGTGACCTCAGTGTCTGGGGTGGTTCGGCGTGGGAGAGAGCGTTGGACTTGGGTCGGCTGCGGGAGCAGGCGCAGCTTCGTCAGCGCGACGATGATGACGATGATGAGACGGGGCGACGGTTGGAGAAGTTGCCGGAGTTGGCGAAAGAAGAAGCGGCGTTGGTTCGGGAGATTGTCGAGACCTGGATCAACGAAAGCGGCTCAGCGATGGAGTGGCTGGCGCGCGTGCAACAACGTTGGTTGCCGGAGCCATCGGTGGCGCAACCGCTATGGGACGCGCTGCGGGCAGTTCCGGAACTGCATGTGCCGCGCGAACAACTGTGCGAATGGTTGTCCCGGCAGGCGGAACCGCAGATGCTGGGAGATTCGCTCAAACGCGGCGTGCTGTTTCTGCCATTGATGCGGGCGCGCGGCATCACGTCGCGGGCGGTCGTCTTTCTGGGCATGGCAGCCGGTCAGTTTCCGTTTCGCGTCAACGAGGATCCATTCTTGTCCGAGGCCGCGCGCGACCGGATCGCGCAGACGGCGCGGGACATTGGTTTTCGGCTGCCCATGCATGCGCGGTTGATGAATGAAATGACGCTGCTGTTTTTGTTGGCGCATACGGCGGCGGAGCGGGTGCATTGGGTGGTGCCGGAAACGGATGCATTGGGCAAGGCGGTGGTGCCGACACCGTGGGTTCAGCGGTATCTCCAGCACTGGGACACGCTTCAGAGCAAGAAGGATCGCATCCCCCGCGGTCCGATGGACCAGGCGCGCGTGTTGTTGAGCTCTGACAAGGGCGGTGCGGTACTCTCGCCCGGCATGGCGGCGTTTCTTGTGCCGTCGGTGGTGACGGCGCTTGATGAGACCGGTTGGGTGGGGCGGGTTGGGGACTGTCGCAAGGCGCGAGAAGTCCAGCCGGAATGGAACGGATTGATCGCCGATGCGGCTTGGGTCGGCCGGCCGCGTCGGGTGAGTGTGACCGGTTTGGAATCGTTGGCGAAATGCCCTTACCGGTTTTATGGGACAGTGGAGATGAAGTGGCGGCCATTGGGCCTGTTGTCCATCTCGCATCAAATGAACGCGATGACGCAGGGGAGTCTGCTGCATTCGTTGTTGGAGAATCTGGTGCGGCCTCATGTGGGCAAGTCACCGGCTGGCGACTTGGGAAGGGCGATCAAGCCCTGCGATGTCGAGGAGGTTCTGGAACGCGGCCGGCAAGGCGCTCTGCCCGGAATGTCGGCCGAAGCGTTGGCCGTCTTGTGGATGTTGCCGGAATTGATCCGTAACGCCGTTCTGGAAGAACTCGGCAACAGGGCGTTTCGCTACCTGCAGAATGTGACCCGCGAGGAGACGCCGGTGGAGTTGGAGTGGAAGCGCGAGAAGGAGTTTCCGGGACTAAAGGGTGTGGTGATCTCCGGCAAGATTGACCGGGCCGACCGCAAGGAGGGGAAGTGGGTGTTGCTGGACTACAAGATGGGAGGCAAGCCGGTATCGAGCGAAGTGAAATGCGGATATCGGTTGCAGGCGATTGTGTATCCGTGGTTCGTGGACGAGAGCGCGGAATTTTACTACGTGCCTTTCAAGGATGATGAAATCGGCGAAGTGAAGGCGCTCGGACCGAAGAGCGGTGAGCCACCGGCAGCGGACGCCGTGTTGGTTTCGATGGCGGGCAGTTTGAGCCGGGGCGTGTACGTGCCGGTGTCGAACGATAGTCTGGAGATTTGCGATCTCGACGTGAAGCCCTGCCAGTATTGTGAACTGGTGTCGGTCTGTCGGCGTTTCGAGCGTGGCGCGGCGGCGCGTCATTTGAAGGTGTTCCAGAAACTGGCCGGTGAGCGACTCAAGTTCTTGCAGCAGGCGCTGCCCAAGAAGGAGACCAAGCACTCATGACCTCGCCGCTGAAGGATTCGAAGCAACGGCAAGAAGCTGTGTTGACGGACAAGCATGCTTTTGTCTGGGCCAGTGCCGGCACGGGCAAAACGCATACGCTGGCGTTGCGGGCTTTGTATCTGTTATTGACCGCGCCCTTGCACGGCGACAAGGCCCTGTACAAGGCGTCGAGCCGGGCCGAGCGTTTGCGGGCGGCGCGGCGGATCACTCAGTCGTTGGTGTTGACGACGTTCACGCGCAAGGCGGCGGCCGAAATGCAGACGCGGCTTTACGCGTATCTGGACCAGATCGTGAGCGCGGGCAGCTTCGAGAGTGTAAAAGAGCGGTTGAACAAGCCGGATGACTTGTTCATCGAGCTGCTGGACGCTTTGTTGAAGCGCGTCTCATGGGAGGAACTCAGGCTTGGCGCGGAAGCGTTGGCGGAGTTGGCTTCCGAGTTTCAAGTCTCCACAATTCACAGTTTGGCGATCACAATTTTGCGGCGGCACCCGTTGGAGTCTGGCGTGCCGCCGACGGCGCGGTTTGCGGAGGAGGACGGCGAAACGTTTGAAGGCATCGGCTCGCAACTGGTAAGTCGGTGGTGGGAATGGGCGCTGCGGGAGGAATCCTTGGCCGAGGATTTGCGGTCGGTGCTGAAGGTTGCCGGTATGGACGTGGTCAGCGAATGGTTGGGGCAGGTTTATGAGCATGCCGGTCTGGTTGCCGCCATGAATGTGGGCGAACCGGATGAAGGGGTTGTACAAGAACTTCTTGAGGCGACGCGGAGGTTGGTGTCGGTTGCGCCGACGAAAAAGCGAGCGAAGAGGGTGGTGGAGGCCGGTGAGAAGCTTGCAGGGGCACTGGCGGGAATTGAATCGAACGAAAGCGGTGCTTGGAGTGAATTCCAGAATCTGTTGGTGGGGCTTAAGGATGTGTTTTTCTCTGCGAATCGTTCGAATGCAGCCAGCGAGGCGGTTGAATCACTGGGGCCTCTCGCCAAGTATTTCAATGACATTGCCGTCATCGCCGCTCCCGTGTTCCAGAAAGTTGTTGCCAACGAAAAGGCTGCGGAATGGGCCGCATGGCGACGGGTTGTCCAACATTTTGCGGACTGGTCACGCGACGCGGCGGTGAGGGAGTTGGGTGTGGTGACGTTCGATGAAATGATTCGGTTGGCGGCGCAGTTGCTGAAGAATCATCCGGCGGTGAGGAGAGCGGAACACGAGCGTTTGATGGCGTTGTTGGTAGATGAGTTTCAGGACACTGACCCGGCGCAGTTGGAGTTGATCGGTGAACTGTTGCGGCGTGAGTCGAATGAGAGCAGGCCGGTGATGGGCTTCTTTGTAGGCGACCGCAAGCAGGCCATTTACGGTTTCAAAGGGACCGATTTGGAGTCAATCGAGGCGTTTCGCGACAACTATGCCGGATTAGTCAGGAGCGAGCCGGGCGGGGTGCTCAATTTGTACCTGCGTAGCACATTCCGCAACGTGCCGGCGATCACCAACTTTGTGAACGCATATTTCGGCAAAACGATGGAACTGCCTGGTTACGCCAAGGAATCGCTTGAGCCGGTAAAGCCGCTAGGCGGATCGGAGCCTCAGTGGATCAAGTTCGAGAAGTCGCAGAAGGGCGAGAATGCCGAGAGGATGCGGAAGTGCGCCGGCTTGTACTTGGGGCGGATAATTCACGAGCACGTGGAGAAGGGCGGCTCCTATGGCGATTATCTGATACTGGGACGGACTCACACCGAACTGAATCCGCTGTTGTTGGCCATACAAGAGTGCGGTGTCCCCGTTGTGAGCGCGGGCGCCAAGGTGTTCTACACGCAGGTGGAAGTTACCGATGTGCTGAATCTGTTGATTGCGCTGGAACATCCGGGCGACTCGGTGGCCGTGGCGGCGGTATTGCGAGGACCGATTGTGTGCCTGTCGGATCCGGAAATCCATCGGCTGCTGTCGGCGCTGCCGGCCCATGCCGTCTTTCACAGCGATGTCCGATTGGACGCTTCCCTGCCGCTGGCGGCGCGAGAGCGCATCGAGCAACTGAGGAAACTGGCCAGCGACCGGCTCAGGCTGCCGACCGCCGAGTGGATTCGCCAGGTCCGGCGCGTCGTGCCCGTGGGCGCGTACGTGGACCCGCTTGATCGGGAAGGCAAGGCGATGGTGCGGGTGGATGTCGTGTTTGATCTGTACCGGCAACAACGGGAGAAAGGAACGGAGGCGACAGTGGCATGGCTGATTCAACAACGCCAACTCTCAGCCGGTGCAGACCACTACGACCTGGATGCCGGCGAAGATGTGAGCATCACCGACGAGAGCGTGCAGGCCGTTCGCATCATGACCATCCACAAGGCCAAAGGATTGCAGGGCAAGAATGTTGTGGTGTTCGGTTGGGAGAGCGTGCTGCAAGAGGCGGCTGGCGTGCGCATGGGAAAGAGAAGCAATGATTCAGTGGTCAGCCACGGCAACCGTTGCGGATTCAATATGCCGTGGGGAAACATCCGCGCGATCTCGATGGAATACACGGCGTTGTTGGAAGGAAAAAGACAGAGGGAAGAAAGGGAAGCTCGCCGGTTGGCATACGTGGCGACCACGCGGGCGGAAGAATCGCTGCTGTTGTTGGAGCCAACGGGCAAAGCGCCTGCTCAATTCGCAACCGCGAGTTGCCAACACGAGGTCGTGGCGGCAGAGGAAGCGCCGCCGACGGCATGGGTGCACCACGGTGCCGACTTGGGCGACACCACCGGCTACATCACGATGTGGAGCGCGAGGCGCAAGACTTGGACAGAGGCCATCAAGACCGATCTGTTGCGCAAGTCGTCCCAACCCGAACGTCCCGCAGAAGAAGAAGACCGCGAGCGATCTGAATATGTCCATGAAAAGAGGGAGAAATCACGACAAACCTCCATGGCCGCCGGCACGCTCGTGCATGCCTACCTTGAACGTCACGGACGCGATGTCGGGTTCGAGCCGTCGAAACTGGAAGTGCTGCGATCGTTGGTGGACGACGATACATTGTGGGACAAAGCACAGGAACGTGCGGCGGGTGTTCTTGAGAGGTTCTTCGAGAGCGCACAAGGGCAACGGCTGCGTACGGCGAAGATTCTGGGGCGCGAGGTGCCGGTGCAGTTGACGTTGGAAGGTAAGGCTTGGACGGGGGTGATGGATGCGGTGTTGGAGGAGGGCGGCAAGGTGGTGGGCGTGGATTACAAAATCAACAAGGATGGTTCCGGGCTGGGTTTGAAGGAGACGTACCGGCAACAGGAACGTGTGTATGCGGAAGCATTGCGCCAGTTGTTTCCCGGCAGGGAGGTTGGGTTTGAATTTTGGTGGCTTGACCGATAAACAGTTTGCCAAGGTTTCAGGCGGTTCGTATAGTGGCGCCGCATTTCGGAGAGGTGGCTGAGTGGTCGAAAGCGGCGGTTTGCTAAACCGTTGTACTGGTTAACGCCGGTACCGAGGGTTCGAATCCCTCCCTCTCCGCCATTTTCTTTTCCTGTCCTGTATGTCGTCACTTTCTTCACAATCTCAAGTTGCGGTGATCATACCGGTATACAACCGGCAACAGGAAGTGATCGAAGCCCTCGACAGCGTCGCCTCTCAGTCGCGTCGGCCCGACGTTGTGGTGGTGGTGGATGACGGTTCGACCGACGCCACCTCTGACCGGGTTCAGCAATGGATTGACCGTCACGTTTCCGCGGTGACGGTCCGACTGGTGCGACAGCTCAACCAGGGCGTTTCATCGGCGCGCAATCGGGGCGTGAAGGAGGCCGGTCACTGTGATCTGTTGGCGTTTTTGGACTCCGATGATTTGTGGCCGAACGATTATCTGGAGAGGCTGTGCGCGATCTTGGAGAAAGATCGCACGGCCATTGCGGCGTCGTCTGATCGTTCGGACCTCGACCCGGTGACGGGCCGATCCAAGCCGCACAGTGAAAAAAGCATTTCGCAGAACACGACACAGGTGATTTTGTGTGACGGACCGCCAATCCCCTCCACGACGGTGATGAGAGCCAGCGCCTTTCACCAGGCCGGTGGGTTTGACACAACGTTGTACGCGGGTCAGGAAGACTATCACTTGGCGCTGAAGATCAGCCTGCTGGGTCCGTGGCGGCACTGTGCCGGAGCGCCCGTGATCAAGCGGATCGAAACGGGACGTCTGACCGGTGGCGAGCAGTCGCTTGTTCGAAAGCACGCCGACCGTCTTTATCTGCGTGTGAAAATGGTCGACCGGTTCATTTTTGAAGAAGGCGGCGCCGCAGCGGTGCCAGAACGTGTATGGCGTCGTCGGCTTGGTTCGCTCTGGTACCGGGCGGGTCGCGTCATGAGCCGGTTGGGTCGAATCGAAGAAGCGCGGGAATGTTGGGATCGCTCGGCGGCTGTTGATCCAGTACAGATTCGGGCGAGAGTAATGCGGATGGTTCCGTTCAGGTGATGCGAATGGCCGTCACAATCGAGAACCTCGATGTGCGCCGCGGTGGCGCCGAGGTGGCGACGTTGCGACTGGTCCGGCAACTGGCCGCCAGAGGCCACGAAGTCCACTTGCTGACGCGAGCCTGCCGGGAAGAATTGCCGGTCGGAGTGACCGTGCATTTGGTGTCCACGATGCCCTGGACGGTGGCTCTGCGGAACTGGACGTATGCGAAAGCTGTGGCGCGTCATCTGCGGCACAATCAGTATGACCTGACGATTGCTTGCGGGCGCGGATATGAAGAGAACGTGGTCTGGGCGCAGAACGGGGCGAACGCGGCTGCGTCGGAAGGAGAAGTGCGGGCGTATTACTTCAACCGCGCCTTTCAGCTCCTGCGCCGGTGCCAGGATTTCTACAGTCCCAAAGGCTGGGTGTACCAGTTGCTGGAGCGGAAGCGAGTCGCGCGGTCGCCGATGCCGTATGTCATCGCCGTGTCGGAAATGGTGGCGGAGGACTATCGTCGGTTCTACGGAGTGGCGCGCGACCGGATCCGCGTGGTGCACAATCAAGTGGCGATTGATTCCGGCCGGTTTGACCGGGCCCGTCTTGCCGGCAGGCGCGACGCGATGAGAGTGGCGCTGGGTTTGCCGTCGGACGCTCTGACGATTCTGTGTGTGGCGCAGAACTTCAAACGCAAAGGAGTTCGTCCGCTCATCGAAGCGGCGGCGCGGTTGCGTCGGTCGCGGGACGATTTTCGCGTGGTGGTTGTCGGCGCGACCGGGCGTCATGCGAGCCGGTACGCTCACCTGGCCGGCAAGTTGGGATGCGGTGATGCGGTGATGTTCCGGGAACATTATGCGCGAGTGGAAGAGTTGTATGCGGCAGCGGATGTTTTCTGTTTGCCGACGTTTTATGATCCGTGTTCGTTGACAGTGATTGAGGCGATGGCGAGCGGATTGGTTTCGGTGACCAGCCGGTTCAACGGGGCTTCGGAGTTGATGACGGATGGCGTGGACGGTTTCATTCTGCAGAATCCCGCGGACAGCGTCGAGATGGCGGGCGTGTTGGGGCGACTCTTTGATCCCGCGTTACGAGCGCGGGTGGCGGCGAAGGGCGCGGAAACAGTCGAACGGTTGCGTTCGCATTCATCAGCAGCCGATGTCGTGAGCGTTTTGGAAGAGATTGCGGGACAGGTTAGACGCGAAAGAGCGAAGTAATGCGGCAATTTGTCCAAGATGGCTGGCGTTGGGAATGTGCTGAGGGCATGGAGCATTTGCTCCCGCATTTGATGTCCGAGGCCGGCATGGTCGTGAAGAGGAAGCGGGAACGTGAGGTGGCGCGAGTAGAAACAGAGGGCAGGGCGTACTATCGCAAGCGGTATTTTCACGGATGCAGCTTGTGGCGTCAGTTAAAAGTCACCGTGCGCGCCCCGCGAAGCCGGTCATCATGGGAAACGGCCAAGAAGCTTATGGAACGGAGCGTGGGGATTGTGCCGCATTTGGCATACGGGGAACGAGGAACTCATGAGAGCGTTTTGATTACAGAAGAGTTGCCGGGATTTTGTCGGCCCGGCGACGAGGAGATGAGAGAGTTGGGTCATTGGATGCGGCAGCTTCACGATGCCGGTGTGTGGTGGCAGGACGCCCACTTGGGCAACGTCTTGGTCAATCCCACGACCCGGGAGTTTCGGCTGTTGGACTTGGACAATGTCGAGTTGCGTCCTGCGCTTGATGAACGGTCGCGCGTGGAAGGTTTGGCGCGGTTGCATCGGCGAACGGAGTTGACGGCGGAGTTCTTTGCTGGCTACGGCATGAGGTTGCCGGGCGTGGAGCAACGGGCAGAGGCCATCCGCAGGCATTCAGCGGCGAAGCGGGCGCGACGGTGTCTGGCGGCCAGTGAACGATACCGGGCGGGCATATCTTGGTTCGTGCAGCCCGGCCAGAACAACTCGGTGACGCGGGCGATTATGGATGATCCTGACGGCTTTTTGGCGGAACGTTGCCGGGTGCTGAAGCCGGGAAGGTCGTCCACGGTGGGAGCGGCGGATGGGTATGTTCTGAAACGATACAATTTTCGGTGGCGGTGGGGTGTGTTGTTGGATTTGGTTCGGCGGTCGCGCGGATTGCGGGCGTACCGGAAAGCCGTGCATTTGACGGAACTGGGCTTGGCCACGCCGAAGCCGGTGGCGGCCGCGGAGGTGCGTTGGGCGGGGTGGTTGAAGAAGAGTTATTTCCTGATGGATGAGGTTGCCGCTGCGGTGGGGTTGGGAGAGATGAAAGGGGATCGACGGAGGGCCGCGCGGGCGTTGGGGGAATTGATCGGGCAACTGCACGAGGCCGGATTCAGTCACCGGGATTTGAAGGAGACCAACGTGTTGTTTCACGGCGGATGGCGACCGGTCTTGATAGATTTGGAGGGGGTTCAGTACTGGGGAAAGGTGCCGGCCTGGCGGGCACGGAAGGATTTGAAACGCTTGGAGCGCGGGGTGGCGGCCAAGATGACGGGCTTTGGGCGGGCCGAGCGGTTTGCTTTCTGGCGCGGGTACCGGGCGGCGCGGCCGGGCGGGTTGGGTCAGTAACGGGCCGGACGGACTCCCGGTTGGTCCCAGATGGTTCCGTATTTGGGACGATGGGCGATGATGCGGCCGGTGCGAGAGAGGATCTGGAGGATGTGATCGCGGTCGGCGTCGTTGAGAGACGCGTGTTGGTTGTAGGCTTTGAAGAACCGCATAAGGTTGGCGCGGGAGACGCCGATCTGAATGGCGGAGTAGGTAAAAGCGGCCAGGTCTTTGGTGATCCAGCGTGGACGGTGTTGGGCGGGGCCTTTGGCTCGTTGCAGGTCAATCAGGTAAAGGCGTAGTCGGTTGTCACGGTGCGCGACGAGGATATGGGCGAGGTAGTAGTCTTTGTGGATGAAGCCGGCTTGGTGAAATCGCCGCGTCAGGTCGGCAAGGTTGAGAATGAAGTCACGCACATCAGGGGCTCTGAGTTCGAGCAAGTAGTCATCGGCAGGCATGGCGGATGGAACCTCGGCGGTGATGAGGAAGCTCTCGACGATGACGCCGGCGGTCCGACGGGAGCCGGTGGCGATGGGCTGGGGAACATCAAATCCAGCGGCTTGGAGGCGATGGATCATCTGCCATTCGTGCCAGGCTTCGTCATCGGAGCCGGGCCAGCGGAGGAATCGCTTGAGTATCTTGGCCGGGGAAAGATACCCAGGCGTATAGCGTTTGAGGTAGATGGCTGATTGGTTGGGCAGGACGATGCGAACGGTGGAACGGCCCGGCACGGCGCGGACGACCTCGCCGAGTTTGGTGTTCATAACTTCTGCAAATGAATCGAGACCGGCAGCCGTCAGTGTTTGTCGCCACTGGTGGGAGATGAGGAATTGGGGTTGCATCAGCGCGGGCATATTGCCTTCGCGCACGGCGATTGGCAAGCAGGGCGGATCATGCGCGAAGTCGTCTGCGTCGCTTTCGGTTGCGTTTTTTTCTGGTGAGAAAAAGCTTCTTGAAGAACTTGCGATAAAGCGTTTGCCGCAAGAAACGCCCGACCCTGAGAAGCACGGGAGGGTTGTTGATGATGCGGCGCTCCTCTGCGGTCAACGCATCCGGGTAATAGCATTCTTTGATTTCAAGCGCGTGAACGGTGTCTATCTTGACCGCGAGCCGGTACAAGAGCCTCGACCAGGTGCCCCAGGCACCGGGTTTGGCGATCACAGCCGTGGCGTAGTCTATGATGTAAGGCTGATTCTGCTCGTCGATCATCACGTTGGACCGTCGGAAATCGCCGTGTCCGACGCCGCAATGATGGAGCGAGGCGAGCAGGTGCATCATTTTTTCGAAGAATTCGCGGGGAGGACAGTCTGTTGAATCTTTTGGACTTGGCAGCGGTTGGGCTTGGACGCGTTCCATGATGAAGGCATTGTGACCCACCAACGCGAGCACGCGGGGCACGCCCTTGATTTCTTGCAGCTTGTTCAGAACGTGGATTTCGCGGAGCATGACCGGACGCGCATAGAAAAGGCGGACAATCCAAGGACACCGTGAGACATCTTTCAGCACGGCGGGACGGCCGTTCCACTCAATCGCATACAAATCGGCCGCGACGCGTGTGCGCCCGTGTCGGAGCAGTTCGCGGGGGGAATCTGCAATTTCGTCGAAGGACAGGAGTGGCAATTCGCCGGTCATGTGATGGTCAGTCGGAGGCGAAGCTCAGGGGGATTTCAGTTTTTTCCATTCGTCGAATGTCGGGACAGACCCCACGATGAGCGTGGGTTTTCCGGCGATTGGTTCGGACTGTTTGCCATACACACGGACGAGCATGCCGCCTTCTTCGGCGGGCACGCAGTCCAGCAGGATCACGACTTCGCCGGTGCCTTTCCACAAACCCGGTCGCAGATCAATCGCGCCACTCGCCACCGGGCTGTCGGTA
>CAZEQV010000020.1:0-4957 GCA_964514435.1 uncultured Verrucomicrobiota bacterium | reverse complement strand
CTGGTGCCTTTGTACACCTTGTCATCCACGGTGATTTCCACATGAGGGGACACAACAAAGCCGGTAAGTTGTTGCAGGGAAGAGCGGGGCACCAACTCGCCACCCAAAATGAGCTTTGAGGCGCGGTCCTTTTCGTACGCTTCCCATTCGCGTAGCTGGGGCGAAACTGTCACTTCGGTAGTGGGAGGTTGTTGAGGCTGGGGATCTTCACCTTCTGTTCCGGGGTGTGGTCGTTGCTTACGCGGACGATAGGGAGTTGGATTTCCCGGATTGGCGGCTTGCTCTGCGGCGGCAGCCTCGGCCTCGGCTTTGGCGAGAGCCTCGGCTTCTCTAGCCCGCTGTTCTTCTTCTTTCTTCAACCTTTCCAGGACAACTGCCATCTCTTTGTCGTACCCAAAAATCAAGTATCCGTAATCAGCCGGTATCTTCTCGATGGGCACAAACGAAACGCCTCCCAAATGATAGATCAACACTTTGCCCTGATTGGCCGGGCCGAACTTCACATTCTGATAATTCTTTCCGTCAATCGTCAGGCGGTCAATCTGACGGTTCAATTGCGCCTCGGCGGGCACGACGGTCCACCAAGTCACGAGCAGGAACAATATGACCAATCGAATATTCACAGTTTCAGGAAATCCTTCTCTGCCAATTCTTCATCGCTTATTCTAACACGAGCGGGACCTTCAAGTTTTACGCCCTGCAGACACTACCAGCTTGCTTGTGTTCCCGACTATCGCAAACACTCCACCAGAAACGAACCTTAATCTTGTCAACTCAGTCAACGGATCAGTTCCCGAACATCCACCGTTCGTCCTTCGCGGGCGCTCTGCACGGCGGCGATCACGGCACCAAAGCTCCAAAGATTGTCGGCGCCGTTTGTCGGGCCGGGTTCGCCGGTGCGAATCGCCTCGGCAAAATGTGACAAGGTTGCCGATTGTCCCGCCTTTGGCAATTCAGGGAAAGGCACATCCATGTTTGTGGGGTTCTTTTGCCAGCGGTCGCATTTGGCTAGTTGCAGCCGGTTGCCTTCCATGTGCAGTGATCCTTCTGATCCTTGCAGCCGCCAGTCGCCGTTCCAACTCGTGCACCGGCCTTTGGCGCTCCAGTCACCGCAGTACGTGAACGGCACGTTGCTTTCCAACTCCATCAAAACGTTCGCGGCAGGATGATGTTTGTACCACGACCACGGTGGACGGTAGCTTTGGGTGTGGACATTGACAATGTTTCGCCCGGTCACGCAGCGGATCAGATCAAAGTGATGTATGGCCATGTCCACCAACAACACATACTCCATCGCTTCCCGAAACGAGCCGGTAAAGTCGGCCGGTATGAAAAAATCCAGATGGCCGTGTCCCAACTCCCCGATGGAGCCGTTCTCGAGGGATGAGCGCAACCCTTGCACGATGGCGCTGTACCGGTAGTTTTGGCTGACCAACAGTTGGCGTTGGCTTTGTCTGGCCCGTTGGACCATTTCCTTGGCGTGTTCCAGCGTGTCGGCGATGGGTTTTTCCGTCATCAAATGCAGACCGTTTGCGAAAGCGATGCGCGCATGTTCCACGTGAATGGCCGGTGGGGTTACAGTCAACACCGCGTCGGCGGGCACTTCATCAACAGCCTCCTCAAGGGACGTGAATCTCCTGTCGGCCGGCACCTTGAATTTCTCGCCTGCTTCCTGAAGCTTCTTCTCCGATACGTCCACGATTGCGACCAGTTCAAAGTCCGGTGACGTTGAGGTAAATCTCTCAATCCAGCCTCCCCCAAAACCGCCGACTCCGCATTGTATCAGGTTTAATTTACTCATGATGCCGTCTGTTCTACCCTATGTGCCGCTGAGGTCAACACCCGCGAATGCGACAAGAGCGGAAGACACTCGCTCGAAACAAATACTGCTTGCATGGACAGCCGAAAGTGACTAGGAATCATTGTGAAATTTATCACAAGGTTTGAACCGTCGTAAAGTTTGGCTGGCGATTCCAAAGTGCAATGAGTGATCAACTGGGACAATATGCGCCGGTAGGGTTGTTGATTTTGTTCGCCATCGGGTTTGCCGTGGTGAACATCCTCGCGCCTTCCATAATCGGCAAGAAGCGCATTCATTCAGCGGTCAAAGACACGCCGTATGAGTGCGGATTGCCGGCGATGCAGGAGGGCCAGCCGAGGTTCAGCGTCAAGTTCTATTTGATCGCCATGCTATTCATCCTGTTCGATATCGAGGTCGTATTCTTCCTGGGATGGGGCGCGGTTTTTCGCGACCTGATCAAGCCGGTTCAAGAAGGCGGCATCGGCCTGATGATGTTGTGGGGTGCGGCGATTTTTCTTCTGATACTCGAAGCCGGTCACATCTACGCGTGGAGAAAGGGCGCGTTGGACTGGGCCCCGAAAAAGTCGCCAGGCGGTGAGAAATGAGCCAGCGCATCGGAACCGCCATGGATCCAAAGGTGGAAGGCCGCGACGTGATCGTGACGCGCGTGGACGCGGCGATTGACTGGGTTCGACGCAACTCCTGCTGGCCCATGCCAATGGGGTTGGCCTGTTGCGGGATTGAATTGATGGCGGTGGGCGCCAGCCGGTTTGATATTGCACGGTTTGGGGCCGAGGTCATGCGTTTTTCACCCCGGCAAGCCGACCTGATGATCGTGGCCGGTACCTGTGTGTACAAAATGGCCGGCGTGGTCAAACGCATTTGGGACCAGATGCCGAATCCAAAATGGTGTATCGCCATGGGCGCGTGCGCCAGCACGGGCGGGATGTATCGCAGTTACGCCGTGGTGCAGGGCGTGGACAGATTCTTGCCGGTGGACGTGTACATCTCTGGTTGCCCGCCCCGGCCGGAAGCGATATTGGAAGGTTTCATGGCCATCCAACGAAAGATTGCCGCGGAGAAAGCCATCGAAGCCATGAAGACAGGCATCGGATCTGCGCCGACTTGGGAGAAAGTGGCCGGACCGATCATTGTTCGCGGCGAATACGCGGGGAAATTTCAGGGATGAACGCCGTCGAACTTCTCCAATCACAATTCGGCGGCCAAGTCAGTGAGTTTCGCGGCGAAACCACGGTGCGCATTGACCGTTCGAAGATCTTCGAAGCCTGCCGGGCGCTAAAGGAAGAATGCGCTTTCGACATGTTGACCGACGTGTCCGGCGTGGACAACTACGGTGACGAAGTCCGGTATGAGGTCGTCTATCACTTGTATTCGATGTCAAACCGGACTGCGTTGCGGCTCAAAGCGAGCGTGCCGGAAGATGATTTGATCGTGGATTCGGTCGTGTCGCTGTGGAAGACGGCTGATTGGCACGAGCGCGAAGCATATGACATGTTTGGGATCCGATTCCGCAATCATCCCAATTTGAAACGGATTTTGATGTGGGACGGGTACCCGTATTATCCGTTGCGGAAGGATTTTCCATTGGCCGGCATCCCCACCGAGTTGCCGGAAACCGCCGTGGATGCCGGCAAGGTTGAGACCGCGCCAATGTTGGGCGGGCCGTTTGTGAGCGCGGCCGGCACGAACAGTTCCATCCGCCGCGAACCCCGGCAGGCTGACACGGCGTCGGAGAACTTGGAACGGTTGCGCCATCCCACGAAGAAGGAGCTGGTGTAGGCGATGGCGACGATCCAAGAGATGGAACTGATTGATTCGGCGTCGCGCGCGCAACAGGCCATGCAGGACGAGTTGGGCAGCGAGAAGATGCTTCTCAACATGGGGCCGCAGCATCCCAGCACTCATGGCGTGTTTCGCATGGTGTTGGAGCTGGACGGCGAGGAGATCGTCAACTGCTGGCCGGACATCGGCTATCTGCATCGCGGCGACGAAAAGATCGCCGAGAACATGACCTACACGCAGTTCATTCCCTATACCGACCGGCTGGATTACCTTGCGCCACTTGCCAACAACGTCGCCTATGCGTGCGCCGTGGAAAAGCTTTGCGGGATCACGGTGCCGGAACGCTGCCAGTACATCCGCGTGATTTGCGCGGAGCTGGCGCGGATCAGTTCGCATCTGCTGGGCATTGGCGCGATGAGCATGGACCTCGGCGCGATGACGGTGTTCCTCTATACGTTCAAAGAGCGCGAGAAGATCTACGATTTGTGCGAGAAGATTTGCGGAGCGCGGTTCACGACCAGTTACACGCGGATCGGCGGACTGGCTAATGACATGCCGGATGATTTCATCCCGATGATGAAGGCGTTTCTCAAAGACTTGCCGGGCACCATTGACGAGACTGACCGGCTGTTGACGCGAAACAAAATCTTCATCGAACGCAACAAGGACGTGGCGGTGTTGTCGCGCGAGGACGCCATCAACTATGGCGCGACCGGGCCAATCCTGCGCGGATCCGGTGTGGAATGGGACATTCGCAAGGCGCATCCGTACAGCGGATACGAGA
The DNA here is from genome assembly GCA_964514435.1 of uncultured Verrucomicrobiota bacterium. Lineage (GTDB taxonomy): Bacteria > Verrucomicrobiota > Verrucomicrobiia > Palsa-1439 > Palsa-1439 > CAZEQV01. The sequence continues at coordinate 569 of CAZEQV010000020.1, read as the reverse complement.
GGTTTCAATTCGACATCCCGACCGGCACCGTCGGCGATTGCATGGACCGGTATCTCGTGCGCATGGAAGAAATGCGCCAGAGTATTCGCATTCTGCACCAGGCCGCTGACAACATGCCGGGCGGTCCGTGGAACGCGCAGGAAGCGAAGATTGTCTTGCCGGAAAAACAGGCGGTGCTGACGAAGATGGAAGAGTTGATCCATCACTTCATCAACGTCACGCAAGGCATCAACGCGCCGCCGGGCGAGATCTATTTCAGCGCGGAAAATCCGAAGGGCGAACTCGGGTTCTACATCGTCAGCAAGGGCGGCGGCACGCCGCATCGCCTGAAGATTCGCGCGCCCAGTTTTGTGAATCTCCAGCTCGTGCCGTTACTCTGCAAAGGCCACATGATGAGCGACACCGTCGCCATCCTCGGCAGCCTCGATTTCGTGATGGGAGAGTGCGACCGGTAGCCACAGATTCACACAGATGTTCACAGATGAACGAATTTCAGCACGGAGAGATTACCGAGAAGATTATTGGAGCGGCGTTCGAAGTGCATAGCGTGCTTGGCTATGGCTTCTTGG
>CAZEQV010000019.1:0-21271 GCA_964514435.1 uncultured Verrucomicrobiota bacterium | reverse complement strand
TCCCGGCCAATCGCATGTGACCGGGAACGGGACTGGATCCCAATCCTCGGGAGCCAACGCGCGTCCTTCGCCGCTGCGTTGTCGGACTTGAATGCGAGTGATGGTTGCGAGCGGGATGGCAATTCGACCGAGCACGGTATCCAGCTTGATTTCTGTTTGGGTAATCCGGCCGCGCAGGACGTCGCCGTTTGTCAATCGAATCACGGATTCTTGCCGGTCTTTGCTGAACTCCACCGATGAAACTTTGGCGGCCGGAACGCTGAGTTTTCCCACGGCTTCCGTGACGAGTTCCCAAGCGAGTTCGTGCGCTGTTGCGGTGCCGATCAACTTCGATCCGTCGGATAAAGAAAGTTCCAGTTGTATAAAGGGCGCTTTGATGTCTGGTTCCGCTGCCTGCGTGCTCTGTGACAATCCACAAACAAACGTCGAGGCGACCAAGATTGCGATTAGTTGCTTCATATCCTCATCTGACAACACTCAATCACCAACTGCCCGGCAGGTAAAGTGGCATTTTCCGGTGACGTCAGTTCTTGGCAACCCGCGAAATTGAGCGGCGGCCTTGAGCGCGGGTTTGTTTCCGGGGGACAAGGTACCGGGAATAGAAGGGATAACGGCCTTGTTCCTCGGTGGGACGCCACTTCCATCGCTTGTATGTCCACAGCCAATGCTCAGGTTGTTGCCGAACCACGCTCTCGCAAAAGTCCAAACATTTCTGGCTCAATGCCACCAAGTCCGCCTGCTCATTCCCGGTAGGCTCGAACTCAATCTCGGGGCCGTATTGGATTCGTACCCGCCCGCCCGGCAGGGGGAAAGCCACCGCGCACACGATCGGCGCGCCCATGCGCAGCGACATGCCGGCCACGGCCGAGTTGTTCAAGACCGGCAGCCCAAAATAGTTGAGCCACACTCCGCCCGACCGGTACGACGCCGTCAGATCGGTCAACAGCGCGATGTTTTCTCCGCGTTTCAGCGCTCGCACCAGTTTGGTAATGGCGAACTGCTGCGAGATGATCCGGTGACCTGTCGCGCCGCGCAGTTCGGCAAAAAGCCCCTCTAACGATTTGTTGCGCATGGTTTCCACAACCACATTGAGATGGATGCCAAGATGACCGGCTGCCAATCCGAGCATTTCCCAGTCACCGTAATGCAATGTCAGAAAGATGATTCCTTTGCCCTGCTTTTGCAGTTCGTGGACCCGTGCGACGGCGGCGGGGTCGTATTGCGCGAGCGTGCCCATCATCTCCTTCTTCAGCCTGCGGCTCCAAAACAATCCCAGCAATGTGGCGATCAGGTTCTGCAACGCGCCTTTGGCGATGCGTTCCTTCTCGGCCGCTGACTTGGTGTCTCCAAATGCGATCTCCACATTCGCGCGGGCGACTTCGCGGGCGCGGGCGCTGATCCGGTATCCGATGCTGCCCAAGAAACGGCCGGCGGCGATGACCCACGACCGGGGAAACAAGGGGACGATGTAGGACGCGGCCTTGGCCGCTATTGTCTCCAGCCGATAACGGAAAAGCTTGGCGCTACCGCGTTCTCTGCCGCTTGTTTTGGGTTTCACGTTGGGGGAAATTAGTGTAACTGTCGCCGGTAATGCAACGCAAAGAACTTCTCGAACTCGCCCGCCGTCTGCTCACGCAACCGACAGCGCCCTATCACGAACAGAGCGTGGCCGGCACGATCGAAGCCATTTGTCGCGAACACGGTATTGCGTGTCAGCGCGACCGTGTTGGCAACTTGATCGCCAAGCACGAGCACAGGCATACCGGCGCGCCGATTGTGTTGGTCGCGCACATGGATCATCCGGGCTTCGAGATGACCGGACCCAATGAAGCGGAGTTTCTCGGTGGAGTTCCGAAGGAATGGTTTCCCGGCGCGCCGGTGCGCTTCTATTCCGGCAACGCCGTGGTGCGGGGACGCGTGGTGGCGATTGACAAGAAGCTCTGGCCGAAACGTAAGATGACGCGATTGAAGTTGGATGGTGTAGCCAAGTCCGGTGACTTTGGGATGTGGGATGTGCCGGTTTTTCGGGTCGCCGGCGATCGTTTGCGCGCGACGGCGATTGACGATGTTTTGGGAACGGTCGTGGCGCTGGCGACGTTGATTGAGGTCAGCCGGCGACGCGAGCGTACCGGGTTGCGGTGCGTGTTCACACGGGCGGAGGAGGTCGGTTTCCACGGGGCGATGGAACTTTGCCGGGACAAGACACTGCCGGCCAAGTCGCTGGTCGTGTCCATCGAGATGAGCAAGGCGCGGCCGTGGGCGAAGATGGGGGACGGACCGATTGTGAGGGTGGGCGACCGGGCGACGATTTTTGACGGGGCCGGTATCTATTATCTCACGGAAGTGGCCGGTGAGTTGAAGAAACAGAATCCCTCTTACAGATTTCAGCGGTGTCTGATGGATGGGGGCGCGTGCGAGGCGACGGCGTTTGGGGCGATGGGGTATCGGGCGGCGGGAGTGTGTTTGCCGTTGGGGAACTATCATAACATCGGTCCGGGGCGCAAGATTCGGGCGGAGTACGTGAGTGTGAGTGATCTGGCCGGATTGGTGGAATTGACGGTCGGGGCGGCGAGGAACTGGCCCCGCTATGAAGAACTGACGGGGTCGCTCGTCACACGGGTGCGACGGATTCACCGGGAAGCTCCGCGTAAATTGAAACGGTTCCTATGAAGAAATGGTTGGTCATTGTTTGTTGGATGATGGGGCCCGGCAGGTTGGCCGTGGCGCAGAGCGATGAAGCGTCGGCGCAATATGCGGCCGGTGTGTTGGCGATGCGGGAGCACCGATACGCGGCGGCCGTGGAGGCGTTTTCCAAGGCGGCGGAATTGAGGCCGAATCAAGCGGAGATTTTGGTGAACTGGGGCGCGAGTCTCGCGCAACTGTCCCGGCAAGAATCGGACGGGGAGAAACGGTTCAAGCATTTGCAGTTGGCCGCGGAGAAGTTTTCGAAGGCAGCCGAGTTGAAGCCGAACGACAAGGTGATCCAGATGATGTGGGCGGAGACATTGATCTGGATTGGGGATTTGCCGTTGGAGGCGCGAACCCGGTTGGGTTGTTATCAAGGGGCGGTGGAACGATGCAAGCGGGCGGCCGAGATCGCGCCCAAGGATTGGGATGTGTATTTGCGGTGGGGTGTGGTATTGCTGGCGAAGTTGCCGGACTTTGCCGCGGATGACAAATCACGATGGGCATTGTTCCGGGACGCGACGGCCATGTTTGAGAAGTCGGCGGGGTTGACGGCGTCGGCCAGCGATACGGCCGTGGCTCTGGCGAACTGGGGGAGCGCGTTGGAGCGGACGGCGGCGTTCACTCATGACAAATCGGAGAAGGAGAAGTTGCTGCAGGCTGCGTTGGAGAAATTTCAGAAGTCAGCGGCGGCCATTCCGAATTCCGCCAATACGCAGGCTTTATGGGGAACGGCGTTGTTGCATCTGGGCAAGCTGACATTGTCGCGGACCCATCTGCGGGACGCGGTGGACAAGTTCAATGGCAGTCTGGCGCTGAAGCCGAATGATCCGGTGATGTTTTACCAGACGGCCGTGGCTTATACGCAGTTGGACAATCTCGTCATGGCGATGAAGATGTTGCGGAAGTGTTTTGAGTGCGACGAGACAGGGCTATTCCGGCAACAGGCGCGCACGGACAACGATCTGGCGCTGTTGAGACAGGAGCGCGGGTTTGAGGAGTTGTTCACCTTGCCGGCGCCGTCGAAGAAGCCGGTAGGGAAATGAGGGGATACAAGTTCGTTGTTATTCGGGGAGGGGTCGGATAGAAGTTTCTTTCATATGAATCGCATTCTTCAGGCAGTTTTGGTCATCACGGTATTAGTCTCCGGCAAGGTTTGGGCGGGTGATCCGTTGTTGGCTGTGACGGAAAGGGCGATGGCGCGGGTGCGTCCGTCGTTGGTGAAGATTCAGGTTGTGTGGGTGGAGTATGCGGGCGGCCGGGAAGTGAAACGTCAGGCCAGCGGCAGCGGGTTCATCATTACGAAGAAAGGGCACGTGGTGACCAATCATCATGTGGCCGGTCGGGCGACGCGAATCGTCTGTATTTTCTCCAACAACGAAGAGATCGAGGCCACGTTGGTCGGCACGGATCCGTTGACGGACGTGGCGGTGCTGAAGTTGGACGATTCCAAGCACAAGCAGTTTCCACTCGTGGAGTTTGCTGATTCGAGCAAAGTGGTGGTGGGAGACATGGTGTTGGCGATGGGCAGTCCGCGGGCGTTGTCGCAATCGGTCACAAGGGGGATTGTCAGCAACGTGAAGATGATCATGCCGGGATCGTTTCGCGGGTTTGACCGGTTCACGATGGAGGGCGAGGATGTGGGATCGTTGGTGCGATGGATTGCGCATGACGCGGTGATTTTTCCCGGCAACTCGGGCGGGCCGCTGGTGAATCTGGAGGGCAAGGTCATCGGTGTGAACGAGATTGGTTTTGGGTTGGGCGGAGCGATTCCCGGCAACCTGGCCAAGGAGGTGGCGGAACAAATCATCGCCAACGGCAAGGTGACGCGGGCGTGGATCGGACTGGAGGTTCAGCCGTTGTTGAAGAAGTCAGACCAGTCGCGGGGCGTGTTGGTGTCGCGGGTGGTGCCGGATTCGCCGGCGGAGAAATCGGGTCTGCAAGCCGGCGACGTGGTGTTGAAGTTGGCTGGACAGGATTGCACGGTGAGGTTCGACGAGGAGATTCCGTTGTTCAATTTGCTGGTGTGCGGTTTGCAGATCGGCAAGCCTGTGGAGGCCGTGATACTGCGCGATGGGCGCGAACAGAAGATGAACGTGACGCCGACGGAACGCGAGCCGTTGGAGTTTCGGACGAGGGAAGTGAAAGAATGGGGGATCACGGTCAGGAATATTTCCAGTTTGGCGGCGCGCGAGATGCGGTTGGAAGACAAGAACGGCGTGTTGGTGACATCGGTCCGGCCCGGCGGTCCGAGCGGTCGCGCCAAGCCGCCGATAGGCTCGTTGGATGTGATTCGGAAAGTGGACGGCCAAGACGTGAGGAGTGTTGAAGAACTCTTGGAGGTGACCGGCACGATTACGAAAGACAACAAAGCGCCCATGCCGACGATTGTGAATTTTGACCGGCGCAACGACAAGTTGCTCACGGTGGTCAATGTGGGGGTGCGCGAAATGGAGGATGCCGGCGTGGAAGCGCGCAAAGCTTGGTTGCCGGTGAAGTTGCAGGCGATCACGCGGGACATGGCGGCTGCGTTGGGCACCAACAGCCTGACCGGGGTTCGCGTGACGCAAGTGTATCCCAACAGCACCGCGTCAGCGGCGGGGCTGCAGGTGGGAGATTTGATTGTGTTGTTGGACGGCGAAAGGATACCGGCCCAGCAAGACGGAGATGAAGAAGTGTTCACCAACCGGATTCGTCAGTACCGGGTGGGCGCCAGGCCGGAATTGACCGTGATGCGCGGCAAGGAGACCTTGAAGCTGGCCGTGGAGTTGGACCGGTCGCCTCCGCCCGAACGAGAGTTGGGCAAGTATGAGGATGTGAACTTCGAATTTTCTGTTCGGGAGTTGAACATTCATGACCGGGTGGCGCGGGATCTCGATGAGGCGTTCGAGGGTGTGTTGGTGACGGTGGTGGCGGAGGGAAGTTGGGCGGCGCTAGGCGGGTTGTTCGTCGGGGACTTGATCGTGCGCGTCGAGGGAAACACGATCAAAGACGCCGCCTCGTTGGAGGCGCAGATGAAGAAGGTGGCGGAGGCAAAACCGAAGTTTGTGGAGATGCTGGTCAGGCGAGGAACCCGGACGCGTTACGTGGAATTGGAGCCGGTATGGAGCAATCACGTTGCGGCGCCCTGATTTCGAGAAAACGAAAGAAAGAACATGAAAAAAGTGAGTGCAGTATTGATGGCGCTGTGCGTGTGTGCCCTGGCGCGGGCAGACCAGTTGGCGGATGCAGGGCGCAAACTGTTGGCGGAGTACCCGACGGGGGTTTTGACGATTGAGCTGCAACTGCGTCAGAGCATCACCGCGGGGGCGCAGGAGCGTAAATCGGAAGCGCGTGTCACGACGAACGGAACATTGCTGGACATGGGCGGATTAATCGCCATTCCGCTATCCGCCGTTGAACCGGGGCGATTGCAGGTGATGAGCAACCCGTCCGCGCGCGGGTTGAAAATTGACAGCGAAGTGGCCGAGGCCAAGATCATTTTGACGGACAGCACCGAGGTGCCGGTCGAGGTTGTTTATCGGGACAATGATTTGGACTTGGCTTTTGTGCGGTCAAAGGAGCCGTTGCCCGGCAAGGTGACGCCCTTTGGCTTGAAGGATTCGGTGACACCCAAGGTTATGGACGAAGCGTTTGTCATGTGGCGGCTGGGTCCGATTGCCGATCGTGTTCTGGCCATACATACCGGCAGGATTTTGGCGACGTTGAGCAAGCCGCGTCCCTACTACATCTATGAGCACGCGAATGTGCAGACGAGCCTCGGTTGTCCGGTGGTGACGCAGGACGGCAAGTTGTTGGGGTTGGTGTTGATGCGGTTTGACATGGGAGGGGGCGGTCGTGGCGCGATACCGGTGGTGATTCCCACCGAGGACATTCGTGAGGCCGCGCAGCAGGCAGTGGATGCCATGAAGAACAAGCCTGCCGAAAAGCCCGCCGACTCCGCGCCGCCAGCCAACTGAGGGAAGATGCCGGGCATGATTCATCCAACCGCCGTGGTGGACGCTCACGCTGATATTGGGGCCGACTGCCATGTCGGGCCGTATTGCGTGGTGGGGCCGGACGTGCGGCTGGGCGATGGCTGCCGTCTTCATTCGCACGTGGTGTTGGATGGTCTGACCACCGTGGGAGAGCGGTGCGAGTTTTTTCCATTCGCTTGTATCGGGCTGAAGACGCAGGACATGAAATACAAGGGCGGGAAATGTCGCCTGGAGATTGGGTCGGACAATGTTTTTCGCGAACACGTCACTGTTCACACGGCCACCCGCGACGGTGACTGCACGCGGATCGGCAACGGCAACCATTTTTTGGCCTACTCGCACATCGCGCATGATTGTGTGATTGGCAACAATGTGGTGTTCAGCAATGCCGGCACGTTGGCCGGTCACGTTGTGGTTGAGGATCTTGCGGTGATCGGCGGGCTGGCGGCTGTGCATCAATTTTGCCGAATCGGGACAATGTCCATCATCGGCGGCTGTTCCAAGGTGGTTCAGGATGTGCCCCCGTATATGATGGTGGACGGCAACCCCGCCGTGACACGCGGCATCAACAAAGTGGGGATGGATCGCAACGGGGTGCCGGAGGACATTCAGCAGCACCTCCGGGACGCGTTCAAAATCGTTTTCAGGGCGGGGTTGACAGTTACCAATGCTTTGGATAGAGTCCGTCACGAAATTCCGCTAAGCAAAGAACTCGAGCATTTCGCCGACTTCTGTCGCAAATCTGAACGCGGATTGGCCCGTTGACGGTTCAAGAGGAACCCGCGGGCAGCAGAACCCAGTAGTAGTCAGTCACTCCAATCGCACCACAAGCGCGCTGTTACAGGCATGTATGTGACCGTTGCTGTGACGAAAGATGCACAAACAAGGATCCACGACCAAAGAGTCATTGTGAACGAAAACGCTCCGCAACAATCTGAACGTCCCGTTGAGACAACCTCACCGGAACAAATCGCTGCCAACCAGCAGCCGCAACCACAACCCCCGCCATCGGCGTCCTCGTCTCCGCCCCAACAGCAGCAGGAATACCGGCAGCAAGGAGGCGGTGGGCGCCGCCAGCATGGGCATCGCCGGCACCATCACCCGCACCACTCGAACCAGCAGCGCAACCAGCAGCCACCGCCGGCTGATCAGCCGTTGACCGAGTGCCGGGGCGTTCTCGAAGTGGGCGAGAAGGGTTTCGGATTTCTCCGCAATCCCGCGCGAAGTTTCCAAGTCAGTCCCAATGACATCTACGTGTCGCCGGACATCATCCGCCGTTACAAACTGCGACCGGGCCTCGACATCCAGGGCAAATCGGCTCCGCCCCGCAAGGGCAGCCCGCAGCTTGTGGAGATTACGGCCATCAACGACAGACCCCCGGAAGTGTTTGCGGCGTTGAAAAAGTTTGACGATCTCACCAGCATCAATCCCAACGAACGATTCATGCTGGAGACCACGCCGGACAAACCCACGACCCGCGTTGTGGACTTGATTGCCCCTGTCGGCAAGGGCACCCGCGGGCTCATCGTGGCCGCCCCGCGCACCGGCAAGACAACGCTGCTGCACCACATTGCCAATGCGGTTCTGACCAATCATCCCGACGTTCACACCATGGTTCTGCTCGTGGACGAACGGCCCGAGGAGACGACCGATTTCCGCCGTTCCATCAAGGGCGGCGAAGTCATTGCCTCCACCAATGACCAGACCATTGAGGATCACGTCCGCACCGCCCGAATCGCCATCGAACGCGCCAAGCGTCTCGTGGAATTCGGGCGCGATGTGTTCGTGGTGCTGGATTCCATCACCCGTCTGGCGCGCGCGTTCAACAACTTCATCGGCTCCACCGGGCGAACCATGACCGGCGGGCTTGATGCTCGCGCCATGGAACAACCCCGCCGGATTTTTGCCTCCGCCCGCAAAGCGGAAGAAGGCGGTTCGCTGACCATCATCGCGACGGCGCTGATAGATACCGGCTCGCGTATGGACGAGTTGATCTTCCAGGAGTTCAAGGGCACCGGCAACTCGGAGCTGGTGCTCGACCGCAAGATCGCCGAGCAACGCTACTGGCCGGCCGTGGACATCAATGCCTCCGGCACGCGCCGCGAAGAGCTGTTGCTGAAACCGCACGAACTGGAACAGATCTCCCGCATTCGGCGCGCCCTGGCGGCGGCGCCGCCCGTCGAGGCGATTCAAAAACTCCTCAACGGCCTGAGCAAGTTCAAGACAAACGCCGAGTTCCTCAAGGCCATGTCTTCCATCGGTTGACCCGGCCGCCAACAGACAATGAGCACAGCCCCGAGGCGAACCACGCTCGGGGCTGTGCTGTTCTTCATCGTGGCCGGTGCGCTCGCCCCGGCCGGGGAGGTCAACCTGGTCGTGATGGGCGATTGGGGCACCGGCTCATCGGCCCAACACGCCGTGGCCCGCGCCTTGTCCCGGTACGCTCAATCCCAGAGGGCGCCGATGGATGCCGTGTTGCTGACCGGTGACAACTTCTACGTTCCGCTCCAAGACGAACGCGACCCGGTCTGGCAGGAGTTGTTCGAACAGATGTACGATTCCAAGACGTTGCCGATGCCGTTTTACGCCGTCTTGGGCAACCATGATTACGAGGGCGACAAACCGCATATCGAACAGCAATACGCGCGGGCGAATCCATCGTCCCGATGGAAGATGCCGGGGCGCTGGTATCGTGTGGATTTGTCAACGAACGCAACGGCCGTGACGGTGATCGGACTCGACAGCAACTATCGCTGGCTGCATGAAGATTGGACAGTCCAGCGCACGTGGCTGCGTCAACAGTTGCATTCGCTCCATTCTGCGACCCCCAAGCCCTGGACGGTTTGTTTTGCGCATCATCCCCTGCACAGCCGGAGCATTCACGGCGGCAGCGAGTTTCTGCGCACCAACTGGGGCGGACTGTTGCGGAAGTATCGGACGGATTTCTACCTGGCCGGACACGATCACATTCTTCAGCACGCCATCCCCCCCGGCCATGTCACGTCGCACATCGTGTCCGGTGGCGGCGGTGCCATGACGTATCCGGTGCGAATGAATGGATCGGCGGATTTTGCCGTCTCCCGGCATGGCTTCGTCCATTTGCGGTTCACGGATTCGACCGCCGAAGCGCGTTTTGTGGATGCGGAGGGGAAAATCCTGCGCGCGTTCCAGCGCAATCGGGCCGGCGAGCTGCGTGCGCTGGACTGGGAGAATTCCGGCAGGTAATCTTTTCTCGTGACTCGGGTTCGCTCATACACATCCATCACTAATCGTTTGGAGGCGTTGTCTCATCGTTCGTGGGACGTTCGCCAGGCCGGCAAGGTTGAGGGATACCCGTGGTTCGTCGTTGAACGGAATCAACAGCTTCGCGCTCCGACGATTCTTCTGAGTGGCGGGATGCACGGCGAAGAGCCGGCAGGGGTCGAAGCCGTTTTGCGGTGGTTGGAGTCGCCGGCGACGTTGCGTTGGCCGGTGCGGTGGATTGTTTTCCCCTGCATCAATCCCTACGGCTGGGAGCGCAACCAACGCCGCAACCGGCAGCGTCTCGACATCAACCGGCAATTTCGGAAGCCTGCTGTTTGTGCCGAGTCCGCGCTCATCGCGCGAATCGTGCGGGGGCGGACGTTGGATGTGTCGTTGGAATTCCACGAAGATGTGGATGCGGCCGGCTATTATCTCTATGAGTTGAGACGGCAGGGGCCGTTCGTGGGGGAGAAGATACTGCGGGCTGTGCGTCGCATCATGCGGCTGCAAGACGGGGAAACGATTGATGGAAGTCAGGTGACGAAGTTGGGGTTGATTCGGCGCGCGGCCGACCCGGCCGCGTTGCGTCGGCGTCGGCGTTGGCCGATGGCTTATTACCTTTACGCCAACGGTGCCGGTCACATTCTCGGCAGTGAAACGCCGGTGAGTTTGCCGTTGGAGCAACGAGTTCAAGCCCACCTCGCCGCGATGAATGTCGTGATGCAAAGCTTGTGACTTCGCCCGCGGGCGAGATAGAAGTGGATATATGAGGTCCAAACAAACCGATGTTGGCGTGACGGGGGCTGATCTTCATTTCTTGGAGGTGCGCACGCGGGTGCCTTTGAAGTTTGGCGCGGAAACGGTGACGCAAGTGACCTGCGCGCGAACGCGGTTGACCGTGATGGATGCGAACGGGCGGTCGGCCGCCGGTTGGGGGGAGACGCCGCTGAGCGTGACGTGGGTTTGGCCGGGCAGCTTGGGTTACGATGAGCGGCATCGGGCGTTGAAGACATTCACGGAGGAACTTGCCGTTGCGTGGGCGGAGTTTGAGCGTACCGGGCACCCTATCGAAGTAGGTCACGCCTTTCAGAAGGAGAAATTGCCGGGTTTGTTGCGGGCATTCAACGATCGAAAGCTGACGGCTGAACCGATGCCGTGGTTGGCGGCGTTGGTCTGTTGTTCGTTGTTCGACATCGCGTTGCATGACGCCTACGGGATGTTGCACGGCGTGCCGGTTTATGAAACGTACAACGCGCGATTCATGAATGGTGACTTGTCGGCGTTTCTGACGCCGGAGTTTGCCGGCAAGTATCCGGCGGATTTTCTGGTCTATCCGAGAGCCGACCGGCTGTGGGCGTGGCATTTGGTGGGGGGCAAGGATGCGGTGGATGAAGCGGAGCTTACCGGTTCGGAGCCTGATGACGGTTATCCGGTTTTGTTGCGAGACTGGATTCGTCGTGACGGCTTGAAGTGTTTGAAGGTGAAACTGACCGGCCAGGATCCCGGCTGGGACTATGCGCGATTGGTGAAGGTGGGGCGTATTGCGGTGGAAGAGGGCGTGCATTGGTTGTCAGCGGATTTCAACTGCCTGGTGCAGGAGCCCGGTTACGTGACGGAGATGTTGGATCGGTTACTGTCGGAGCAGCCGAGGTTGTACGGGATGATTTTGTATGTGGAACAACCATTCCCGCATGACTTGGAGCAACATCAGATTGATGTCCGCAGCGTATCGGCCCGCAAACCCTTATTCATGGACGAGAGCGCGCATGATTGGGAACTGGTGCGGTTGGGGCAGCGGCTGGGTTGGACAGGGGTGGCGTTGAAGACGTGCAAGACGCAAACGGGCGCGTTGTTGAGTTTGTGTTGGGCAAGGGCCAACGGGATGACCTTGATGGTGCAGGATTTGACGAACCCGATGTTGGCGCAGGTGCCTCATGTGTTGTTGGCGGCTCACGCCGGTACGATCATGGGCGTCGAGACGAATGCCATGCAGTTTTACCCGGAAGCGTCGGTGCGGGAGGCGAAGGTTCATCCCGGCATCTATACGCGCCGGGAAGGACGGCTCGACCTGAGCACCATTCGGGGAGCGGGCTTCGGATACGGATTTGAATAAAATGTCCGTCCTGTTCGTTGACACCCGGTGTTGAGTCAATTACAGGTATGCCCATGAAAAAATTCCATTATCTCTTGTTGGCGGCTGTCGGATTGAGTGCGGGAGTTGTGACGGCTGACGATTGGCCGCGCTATCACGGTGTAAACCATGACTTGATTTCAGGTGACAAGGGGTGGAATCCGGTGTTGCCCACCCAAGGTCCCAAGGTCGCATGGAAGGCCAATCTGGGTCCGGGCGCGGTGTCCGTAATCGTGCGCGATGGAAAATTGTATTCGATGGGCAACGTGGATGACCAGGACATTATCTATTGTCTCGATGCGGTCACCGGCAAGGAGATATGGCGGCATTCGTATCCGTGTCCGTTGGACAAGCGACAATTTGAAGGCGGCCCCGCCGCCACGCCCACATTGGACGGCGACCATCTCTATTCCCTGAGTCACGACGGTCAGTTGATGTGTGTGGACATCACCAATGGCAAACAAGTCTGGCGCCAAGATGTCATCAAGGAGTTTGGCGCTGTGCGGCCGCAGTGGGGATACGCTGGTTCACCGTTAGTGGAGGCAAATCTGGTGATCGTGGATGTGGGCGGCGAGGGTGTTTCGACGCTGGCATTCAACAAGACGGACGGCAAGCTGGTTTGGAAAGCAGGTAGCGACAAGGCGGGATACGCGTCGCCCATGCCGTATGGTCCGAACGCCTTGCTGGTGTTCAAAGCGCAAGCGTTGGTGGCCATGGACAAGACGACCGGCAAAGAGCTCTGGCGGCATCCGTGGAAGACAAGTTACGACGTGAACGCGACGGCACCGAAGGTGGCCGGCAAGAATCTCTTGTTTCTTTCCACGGGATACAATCGTGGGTGTGCGTTGTTGGAGACGAGTCCCGGTGGGGTGAAAGTGCTTTGGGAAAATAAGAAGTTGAGCACGCAGATGAACGCGGCGTTGGTTTGGGAAGGTCACGCCTACGGGATTGACGGCAATTCCGGCAAGGGCACGCTCAAGTGCGTGGAGATCAAGACCGGGGAAGAGAAATGGGCCGAAGGCAACATCGGCTGCGGCGCGTTGACTGTGGCCGACGAAAAACTCATCGTCATGGGCGAACGCGGCGAGTTGATCATTGCCAAAGCGCAGCCGACCGGCTTCGAAGCGCTGTCGCGAGCGCAGGTCCTCGGGGGGCGTGTCTGGGTCGTGCCGGTCATCGCCAACGGGCGCATCTATGCCAAGAACAACCAGGGTGCCTTGGTGTGTTTGGATGTCACTGCCAAGTAAGCGGAGGTATCAGAGCCAATGAGACCATTCATCGCCGGCATATTGTTGAGCGGGGCCGTGGCAGGGGCTGAATCTCCGAAGTCCTATTTCAACAACTTCGAAACGGCAGAAGTCGGAAGCGTGTCGGAAGAGTTGATGGTGTTGGACGGCGAGTTCACCGTCAAGGAGGAGGAAGGCAACAAATTTCTTGAGTTGCCGGGCGCGCCATTGGAGACGTTTGGCGTGCTGTTTGGTTCTACGGAGAAGGAGGGCACAGGCGCTTCGGCGCGAGTCTACGGCACATCCAAAGGGCGATTGCATCCTGTGTTTGGCGTGGGCGTCAACGGCGCGAACGGGTACCGGCTGTTGGTGGTGCCCGGCAAGAAAGCGTTGGAATTGCACCGGGGCGAAGAAGTCAAAGCCAGCGTTCCCTTCGAGTGGAAGTCGGGCACGTGGACGAAACTGCGCATCCAGATGCGAAAGCTGGAAGATGGATCGTGGACGGTGGAAGGCAAAGCTTGGGCGGAAGGCGGTGAGGAACCGAAAGAATGGACCATCACCGCCAAAGAGCCGGCTGCGATTCCGGCAGGGCGCGCTTCCATTTGGGGATGTCCTTATTCGTCACACCCGATTCGGTTTGATGATTTGAAGGCCGAGCCGGTGCCCTGAAAGAAATCGTGGCTGAGGAAATTCCAGTTCCGCAAGTGGTGAAAGAGAAAACCTATGCCGGCAAGGTCGCTTTCCCGGTGGCGATCCCTCATAACCTTGTTCAATATCTCACCTTCCCGGACGATTTGTTTCAATCCGCAAAGGAACTGGGATTGAGCGATCATGCCATGAAGTTTTTGATGGCGGCGCTGCACGGCAAATGGGCGGTGACAGCCGCCGTCAATTTGCAGGACATCGCCATCAAGACCGGCCTGCAATACGCCGAAATGGATGCGATCGTCCGCGATTTGATTGAGAAGAATTACGCGCGGCTTCACGACCGTCTTGACCTGTATCGGCTGTGGATTGTGCTCTTGCACATCCGCGGCATCCGCTTTGTTCCCGGCGACGTATGAGCCTGTGGTCGCGGCCGTGTTTATCCGTTCTTGGTGCCCAGTTTGCGGCAGGTGTCACCGAGGGATTGCAGTTCGAGAATGGTGAGAACAGTCATTTCTTGTTCAATCGCGCTGACGATACCGGGAAAGACAGCGGCAATGAATTTTCGTCCGGCAGCCGTGAGCGACACGATGATCACCCGCCTGTCTGACTCGCTGCGGTCGCGGCGAATCCAGCCGCGGTGCTCGAGCTTGTCGAGGACGAAGGTGATGTTGCTTTCACTGCGGAGCATCTTGCCGGCGATGTCGCACTGCGAGAGGGGGCCAAGATGGTAAAGGGCCTCCAACGCGCCGAATTGGCTGATGGTCAATCCCGCTTCGTTGATGCGCTGGCCAACCCGTGCCATCACCGAATTGGCGCAGCGCATCAACTTGATGAAAGCGTCGAGCGAGCGTTCCTCGCTGCGAGTGCCTTTGAAGTGAGTGCCCACAACCAGCCGGTGGGGTTACTTGGCTTTGACGTATTCGGCGCTGATGTTGATTTCGACTTCGTCGCCGACCACAAGTCCGCCGGTCTCCATCGTCTTGCTCCAAGTGAGGCCGTAGTCCTTGCGGTTGATGGTAATGGTGGCTTCAATACCGAGACGCTCATTGCCCCCCGGGTCTTTGATGGGGCCGAGAACCTTGAACGGCAGCGCGATCTCCTTGCTGACGCCGTGCATGGTGAACGTGCCGTTGGCAAGCCACTGGCCATTCTTCTGTTCGATGGACTTGGCGGTGAAGGTGATTTCCGGGAACTTCTCGACGTTGAAAAAGTCGGCGTTGCGCAAGTGTTCATCGCGTTTGGTGTTGGCCGTGTCAATGCTGGCGGCTTTGATGGTCGTGGTGACGCCGGTCACGGCTTTCTTCGCGGAGTCGAACTCGATCGTGGATGTGAACTCCTTGAAGTGTCCCTTGGTCTTGCTAATGACCATGTGGCTGATGGAGAAGCCGATGGATGTGTGGGCGGCGTCCACTTCATACTTGTCTGCCGCGAAGGCTGGGGCGGCCACGAAGGCTGCGAGAGCCAGGGCGGTCATGAATGACTTGCTGATCATATGTTTGTCTCCTGTGGTGGGGATTTGGTTTGACAAAGCTTTAACATCGAACGATTCGATATGCAAGTAATCGGCGGCGACCCATTGCTGAATGAGATGGCGGCTTGAAATCCAGCGGGGATTGGTCAGGATGACGACATGAACAAGGACATTTTGGTTGCGCGGGGTTTGCGCAAGACCTACAGTCTCGGCGCGGCGCGGTTGGAGGTGGTGCGGGGTGTTAATATGAACGTGCGACGCGGGGAGGCTCTGGTCATCGTGGGCGCGTCGGGGGCCGGCAAGAGCACGTTGTTGCACTTGCTGGGCGGTTTGGATGAGCCTTCTGCCGGGGAGGTTTTCTTGAACGAGATTTCGGTGTACGGACTCTCCAATAGTGACCGGACCCGTTTGCGCAATGAGTGGATCGGATTTGTGTTTCAGTCATTCAATCTTCTGGCCGAGTTGGATGCCTTGGAGAATGTCTCGTTGCCGTTGTTGGTGCGGGGCGGAAGCCGGGAAGGGGTCCGGGAGCGGGCGACGCAGTTGTTGCAGGCGGTGGGATTGGGGGAAAGGTTGGGGCATCGTCCCTCGGAGTTGAGCGGTGGCGAGCAGCAGCGGGTGGCGATTGCGCGTGCGATGATGAACAAACCGGAGTTGTTGCTGGCGGATGAACCCACCGGCAATCTGGATTCGAAGACGGGGGAAACGATTTTGGAGCTGTTGTGGAAGTTGCGGGCGGAAACGGGCGCGACGCTGGTGTTGGTGACGCACGATCAACACATTGCGCGTCGAGGCGACCGGGTTTTGGAGATTGCGGACGGTACCATTGTGCGGTAAGAAGCGGAGAATTGTGGATACGAACTTACGAATCTATTTGGATGGCAAGATTGTCCCCGCTGCAGAAGCGAAGGTGTCGGTCTTTGACCATGGGTTGTTGTATGGCGATGGCGTTTTCGAGGGGATCCGTGTGTATGCCGGTCGGATTTTCCGCTTGGACGAGCACATTGACCGCCTGTTCGATTCCGCGCAGGCGATCATGTTGCGGGTGCCGTTGTCGAAGAAGGAATTGAAGGAAGCCTGTTGCGCGACGTGTCGGGCGAACGGATTGCGGGACGGTTACATCCGCCTAGTGGTGACGCGCGGCGTGGGGTATCTGGGATTGAATCCGTTCAAGTGCGACAAGCCGAGCGTGTTCATCATCGCGGCGACGATCGAGCTATACCCGGAGGAAGTGTACCGGCTGGGCTTGAATCTGGTCACAGCAGCCACCGTGCGGGTGAACCCGGCCGCCGTGAGTCCTTCGATCAAGTCGTTGAATTATTTGAACAACATACTGGCGAAGATCGAGGCGGTGAACGCCGGCACGGTTGAGGCCATCATGCTCAACAGCGAAGGTCATGTGGCTGAATGCACTGGTGACAACATTTTCATCATTCGCAAGGGCAAGATTGAAACGCCGCCGATCAGCGCGGGCGCGTTGAACGGGATCACGCGCGCCGTGGCCATTGAGTTGGCCGGCAGGATGAGGATTTCGGTCCGTGAACCGAATCTGACCCGGTACGATTTGATGACGGCGGATGAGTGTTTCCTTACCGGAACGGCGGCGGAAATCGTGCCGGTGGTGAAGATTGACGGGCGCGTGATCGGCGACGGCAAACCGGGGCGTGTGACCTTGAAATTGATGAAAGCGTTCCGTAAGTTGACGCGACGAGAGGGAACACCGATCAGGAAATAACCGTATGTTGTGCGACATCTGTAAAAAGAACAAATCCTCCGTGCATCTGACCCAGATCGTGGACGGGAAGATGCACAAGGTGGACCTGTGCGAAGCGTGCGCGAAGGAAAAGGGCATACAGGAGGCGACAGGTTTTTCGTTGGACGATTTGTTGGTGGGATTGGGTGGCGGCGATGTGCAACACATGGACAGCGCGGACGCGACACGCTGTCCGTCGTGTGGACTGACCCATGCTGACTTCAAGAAGACGGGCCGGTTGGGGTGCAGTGTTTGCTGGGAGACATTTTCCAGCGGACTGGCCGGTTTGCTCAAGGCCATGCACAAAGGCGACCGGCATGTGGGCAAAGTGCCGCGCAAGGCCGCGCATACGCTGGAGATCAGCGAGAAGATCAAGGAATTGACGAGCGAACTGGAGAAGGCGGTGCGCGAGGAAAAGTACGAAGACGCCGCGCAAATGCGGGACCAGATTCGGGCATTGGAAGCGAAGTTGAACACCGTGGAGCCGGCTTGACGAGGCAAGATGGCCAGCACGTTCATCACCATGGAAGATCTGCTGAAGAACCCCAGCGAGTGGCTGCGGGCGGAGGGACCGCATTGCAAGATCGTCTTGTCCAGCCGGGTGCGGTTGGCTCGGAATCTTCGCAACGCACCGTTCCCTGGTTGGGCCAAGAAAGCCGACCGGATGAAGTCGCTGGAGTTGATGTTGCCGGCGGTGCAGGCGTTGCCGGAGATGAAGACGTCGTATTCCTCGCCGATGGACACGATTGCGGCGATAGACAAACAGGTGTTGGTGGAGCGGCATTTGATCAGCCGGGAACATGCGGCCAAGAATGTCGGCAGCGGCGTGGTGATCAACGAGCGTGAGACATTGAGCGTGATGATCAACGAAGAAGATCATTTGCGGATGCAGGCCATCCGGTCGGGGCTGCAGTTGAAGAACGCGTTTAAGATGATTGACAAGGTGGACAGCGAATTGGAGGAGGAACTGGATTTTGCGTTTTCGCCCCGGCTGGGTTATCTGACAGCGTGTCCGACGAACGTGGGCACAGGTATGCGGGCGTCGGCGATGTTGCACTTGCCGGGGATGGTATTGAGCGATCAGATCAACAAAGTTGTCCAAGCGGTAGGCAAGCTTGGTTTGGCTGTTCGGGGCTTGTACGGCGAAGGCACAGAAGCCTTGGGCAATGTGTTCCAGATCTCCAACCAGACGACGCTTGGCGAAAAAGAGTCGGACGTGATTGACCGATTGAACAAAGTGATCTTGCAGATTATCGAGCACGAGGAAAACGCCCGGCACACGTTGTTGGAAAAGCGGCCGCGTTTGGTGTATGACCAGATTGGGCGTGCGTACGGGATTTTGACCAACGTGCACACCATGACCTCCAAGGAGGCACTCAATCTGCTAAGTTTGTTGCGGATGGGAGTGGACTTGGAGTTGTTGCCGGCATCGACGCGGCCCAAGGTGGACGAATTGTACGTGGTGGCTCAGCCGGCGCACGTCCAGAAATCGGCTGAACGCAAGTTGAGCGCCGAGGACCGCGACATATTCCGGGCCAGCCTGATTCGGCAGGCATTGCATGATTTGCAGCGGCCGAGTTCGTTTGTGGAACCCAGCAGCGGCGAAGAACCAACTGAGGAGAATTGAGAGGACGGTGATGGAAATGAACAACTTTACCCCGCGGGCGCAGCAGGTTTTGGCTTTGGCGCGCAAAGAGGCCGATCGGTTCAACCACAACTATGTGGGTACCGAGCATTTGCTGCTTGGATTGATCAAATTGGGGCAGGGCGTCGCCGTCAACGTTCTCCAGAAGCTCGGACTTGATCTTGAAACCGTCCGCATGGAGGTCGAGAAACAGATCGGCACCGGCCCCGAGACAAAAATGATCGGCAACATTCCCTACACGCCCCGAGTGAAAAAGGTCCTCGCGCTGGCGCAGAAGGAAGCCAAGCAGTTGAACCATAATTATGTCGGAACAGAACACATTTTGCTGGGATTGCTCCGGGAAGGTGAAGGTTCCGCGGCCGGTATCCTGAAGTCGCTTGATGTTGACCTCGAACGTTGCCGGAACGAGATCCTCAAGGAACTCGACCCGAATTTCACCCCCAGCAGCGAGGGCGGCGTGGAAGACGGCGAACCGGCGCAGGGAGCCGGCAAGAAAGAAGTGAAGACACCGGCGTTGCGGATGTTCGGACGCGACTTGACTGAGATGGCCAAGAAACAGGAATTGGATCCGGTCGTCGGGCGGAAGAACGAAATCGAAAGGGTGATCCAGATTCTTTGCCGGCGCACCAAGAATAATCCGGTCTTGTTAGGCGAAGCAGGCGTGGGCAAGACGGCAATCGCGGAGGGATTGGCCCAAGAAATCACCCGCGGCAATGTGCCGGAGATCCTCCGGGACAAACGTGTCATCACCCTCGACTTGGCGTTAATGGTGGCGGGCACGAAGTACCGTGGCCAGTTCGAGGAGCGCATCAAAGCTGTTATGGACGAGATCAAACGCTCCAAGAACGTCATTTTGTTTGTGGATGAATTGCACACGATCGTGGGCGCCGGCTCGGCCGAAGGGGCGATGGATGCCAGTAACATCATCAAGCCGGCATTGTCGCGCGGTGAGTTGCAGGTCGTGGGGGCCACCACATTGAACGAGTACCGCAAATATATTGAGAAGGACGCCGCTTTGGAGCGTCGTTTCCAAACGGTTCTGGTAGAGCCGCCTTCCGTGGAGCAAACCGTCGAGATTCTCAAGGGGCTTCGCAGCAAGTACGAGGAACATCATCACGCGAAGTTCACCGATGAGGCGTTGCTGTCCGCTTCCCGTCTGTCAGACCGCTACATTACCGGGCGGTTTCTGCCCGACAAAGCGATTGACGTTCTGGACGAAGCTGGCTCGCGCGCCCGCATCAAAGCCATGACGCGTCCGCCCGATATCCAGCAGATGGAAGTGGAGATTGAAAAATTGAAGGACCAGAAAGAAGCCGCCATCAAAGCGCAAGACTTCGAGCTGGCTGCCAGTCTTCGTGACCAGGAAAAGCACGCCCGTGAGCGGCTGGAACAGGTGTTGAACGAATGGAAGCAACAGCGTGACGAGAAGGAAGTCATCGTCAACGACGACGACATCATGCAGATCGTTGCCAAGTGGACCGGCATTCCGCTCAATCGGATCGAGCAGAAAGACGCCGAGAAGCTGTTGCATATGGAAGATGAGCTACGCAAGTCGGTCATCGGGCAGGACGAAGCTTTGTCCGCCATCAGCAAAGCGCTGCGACGCAGCCGTGCTGATTTGAAGGATCCGAATCGTCCCATCGGCACCTTCGTGTTTCTCGGACCCACCGGCGTCGGCAAGACGCTGATGGCCCGCGCGCTGGCGGAGTTCATGTTTGGGGACACCGAGGCGCTTATCCAACTCGACATGAGCGAATACATGGAGAAATTCAACGTGTCCCGACTGGTGGGATCACCCCCCGGCTACGTGGGCTACGAGGAGGGCGGACAACTCACCGAACGTGTCCGGCGTCGGCCATATTCGGTCGTCTTGTTTGACGAAATCGAAAAGGCGCATCCCGACGTGATGAACATGCTTCTCCAAATCATGGAGGATGGACATCTTACCGATTCGCTCGGGCGCAAAGTGGACTTCCGCAATTGCTTGGTGATCATGACCTCGAACATCGGCGCCGACACAATTCGCAAGGCGACCGGGCTGGGATTCGCTCCTGCCAAAGAACAACATTCCTACGACGAGATGAAAGGGAAGTTGCTCGACGAGGCCAAGCGGGTGTTCAAGCCCGAATTCGTCAATCGCATGGATGACTTGATCGTATTTCGCAGCCTCACAAAAGAGGACATGGCGCGGATCGTTCATCTCGAAGTTGACAAGGTCAAGACACGACTCAAGTACAAAGATGTGGAGATCGTACTGACTCCGGCAGCGCTGGAATTCCTGATTGAACGCGGATACGACCCACAATTCGGTGCCCGGCCATTGCGACGCGCTGTGGAGAAATACCTGCAAGATCCTCTGGCTGAAGAAATACTGCGGGGTGGAATAAAGCCGAGCGAGACCATTGAGGTTACGCTCGTTGACAACAAGCTCGCGTTCAATCAAGTAGCGGCCAGTGCGAGCTAAGTTCCTCGAAATTGAGTAGTTGCTTCAG
>CAZEQV010000018.1:0-21363 GCA_964514435.1 uncultured Verrucomicrobiota bacterium | reverse complement strand
GGTCAAGATGATAGATGCGGTTGACCTCGGTTTCGCCATCGGCCACGAGGCCGGAAAGGATGAGCGCCGCGCTGGCGCGCAAGTCACTGGCCATGACCGGGGCGCCACTGAGTCGTCCGACGCCCTTGATGATGGCGCTTGGCCCTTCAAGTGAAACGTCGGCTCCCAGTCGCGCCATTTCGCTGATGTGCATGAACCGGCCCGGGAAGACTTTTTCCGTGATGACGCTGATGCCCGGCGTAATCGTCATGACCGCGCTCATCTGGGCTTGAACGTCCGTGGGGAAGCCAGGGTAGGGCATGGTAATGACGTCCACGGCCTTGAGGTGGCCGTTGGACTGGATGCGGATGGTGCCGTTGGTGCGCTCGATCTGCGCGCCGGTTTCTTCAAGTTTGTCCCAGACCGCGCACAAATGATCAGCGCGCGCGCCCTTCACTTGCACATCGCCACCGGTCATGGCTGCCGCAGTGAGAAAGGTCGCGGCCTCGATGCGGTCCGGTATGACCGTGTGATCGGCGCCGTGGAGTTTCTCCACGCCCTCGATGTGGATCATGTGCGAGCCGGCACCGGTGATCTTGGCGCCCATCTTGTTCAGGAAGTTGGCAAGATCCTCAATCTCCGGTTCGCAGGCGGCGCTTTCGATGTGGGTTTCGCCTTTGGCCAGAACGGCTGCCATCATCACGTTGGCCGTGCCGAGAACTGTGGAACCAAACCGGCCGCCGAGGAAAATCTCAGAACCGACCAATTCCTTGCAGCGGGCATGGACATAGCCGTTTTCAATCAGGACTTCGGCTCCGAGGCGTTTGAATCCCTTGATGTGTTGGTCAATCGGACGATCCCCGATCACACATCCGCCCGGCAGGCTGACCTTGCAGTTGTGCAAACGTCCCAACAAAGGCCCCAGAAGGCAAATCGAGGCGCGCATCTTGCGAACGAGTTCGTAGGGGGCCACGCCCAGCGGGTTGGCGGCGCGGACCTGTACCACGCCGTTGTTGCGGTCGTGTTTCACCTCCACGCTCAACCACTTCAAGATGTCGCACATGAACTGGATGTCGCTGAGATTCGGCACGCCGCGAATGGTGCATGGTTCTTGGGTTAGCAACGATGCCGCGATGATGGGCAGTGCTGAGTTCTTGGAGCCGCTCACATGAACGGTTCCCTGCAGGGGTTCCCCCCCGGTAATAATCACTTTTTCCATAGCTCCCTCCTTGGTTTGAGCTATTTTCACATCGAGGTTCCCAGGCCCCGATGCGGAAATGTTCGGCTATTCAGTTGGCGCAGCGGCTCGGGCGACCATCACACGATCGTGCCCCTGCAAATCTTTGACAACCTGCGTCACGCGCAACCCGACCGGTTCCATCAACCGTTCCACAGCCGGGCATTGTCCCGCGCCCAATTCCAGCGCCACAAAGCCGGTAGGTTTGAGAAAACTCGGCGCTTGAGCGATCAATCGCCGATATACTCCGAGTCCGTCCACGCCCCCGTTGAGGGCTTGGGCAGGCTCGAACTTTCCAACCTCCTTGGGCAGCCGGGCCATTTCCCCATCGGCCACGTACGGCGGATTTGAAACGATCGCGTCCGCGCGCAAGCTGACGGTGATAGCGGATAGCAAATCGCCTTGAGAAAAGCGAATCAAATTTTCCAATCCATGCAATTTTGCATTGGCACCGGCTACTTCGAGCGCATCCGCGCTGGCGTCCATGGCCCAAACTTCTGAGCCCGGTCGCTTCTTGGCCAGTGCAATCGCTACGCAACCGCTGCCGGTACACACATCGAAGATGACCGGATTCGCAACATCCTTCATCTCGTTCAGGGCTGATTCGACCAAGAGTTCTGTTTCCGGTCGTGGAATCAACACCCGGCGATCCACCAGCATCTTCAACCCGCAGAACTCGGTTTCGCCCAAGATATACTGCAGCGGCTCGCCCTCGGTTCGTCGCCTCACCATCTCCCGCAAACGCGCCAGCGCGGATTCATCCACTTCACGCTCGAACTCCAGATAGAGTTGCAACCGTTTTTTCTGGAGCACATGGGCCAACATCAACTCGATCGTCAGGCGGGGCGAGTCCACGCCGTTCTTCTCAAAGAAAGGCGTTGTCTTGTTAATGACCTCCAAGATTCTCACGCGCGCACCTTACCGGAGCCGTTCCGGCGCGCAAAGCGCAAAGTCAG
Organism: uncultured Verrucomicrobiota bacterium; assembly: GCA_964514435.1. GTDB lineage: Bacteria > Verrucomicrobiota > Verrucomicrobiia > Palsa-1439 > Palsa-1439 > CAZEQV01. Next base: position 19,191 of record CAZEQV010000018.1, on the reverse strand, counting down.
ATCAACTGTGCTTCCGTCGCTCGGCGAGATAGTAGATGACCGGCACCGCCATGCGCGACAACAGCAACGACGCAATCTCACCGGCCATCAAGGCGATGGCCAATCCTTGAAAGATGGGATCGAACAAAATCACGCTGGCGCCCACTACCACCGCTGCGGCGGTCAGCATCATCGGACGAAACCGCACCGCACCGGCATCAACCACCGCTTCGGCCAGCGGCATTCCTTCGGCCAACCGCAGTTCGATGAAGTCCACGAGAATGATTGAGTTGCGGACCACGATGCCGGCACCCGCGATGAACCCGATCATGCTGGTCGCGGTGAAAAATGCGCCCATCGCCCAATGCGCCGGCAAGATGCCCACCAGCGAGAACGGAATCGCCGCCATGATGATGAACGGCGTCTTGAAAGAGCGGAACCAGCCGACCACCAGCACGTAGATCAGAATCAGCACCACCCCAAATGCCACGCCGAGGTCGCGGAACACCTCAAACGTGATGTGCCATTCACCGTCCCATTTCATGATCGGCTTCTCGGTCGAAAAGGGCTGGCTTGTGGTGAGGATTTCCAACCCAAGCTTCTTGATCTTCTCGTTCAACTTGAGAATCGCGTACACGGGACTTTCTTCCGCGCCGCCCACGTCACCGGTCACATACACCACGGGCTGCAGATTCTTGTGGTAAATGCTCTTGTCGCCGATCGTCTCGCGCACCTTCACCAATTCGCCGAGAGACACGCCCCGCACGGTCAGCCGCAACAAATCGGCCACGGTGGACCGTTCGCTCTCGGGCAATCTCACCAAGATCGCCACATCCTCCTTCTCGGTTGGTTGATGGAGCAGACCGGCCTCCATGCCGCCTTGCGCGACCCGAAGTGTCTGCGAAATCTCATCGGTTGAGATGCCGTGCAACGCGGCCTTTTCCCGGTCAATCGCGAACACCAGCTTCCGTTGATCTGCTTCCATGTACCAATCGGTGTCCACCACGCCGGGTGTTTCGCGGAATATCTGGCGCACTTGCTGGGCCATCTCGATTTGCTGGGCGTAGTCCGGGCCGTAAATCTCCGCCACCAACGTCTGCAACACCGGCGGCCCCGGCGGAACCTCGGCAATTTTCAACCGCGCCCCGTGCCGGGCGGCGATCGCTTCGATCTTCGGACGCACCCGCTTGGCAATGTCGTGACTTTGCGCTTGACGGTCGTGCTTGGGCAGGAGGTTCACCTGCACATCCGCCACGTTGGGGCCGCTGCGTAGGTAATAATGCCGCACCAACCCGTTGAAATTGAACGGCGCAGCCGTGCCGGCATAGACTTGATAGTCCGTGACCTCCGGTTCTTCCCGCAACGCGCTGGCAAGCTCCCGCGCCACTCGCGCCGTCTGTTCCAACGTTGTGCCTTCGTCCATGTCCACAATCAACTGGAACTCGCTCTTGTTGTCGAACGGCAGCATTTTCACCTTGACCGCCTTCAACGGAAACAACGCCGCCGCTCCCAACAACATCGCCGTGATGACGACCAGAAAAATCGCCTGCCAGACCGGATGATGAATCAACGGATCCATCACCCGCCGATACAATCGTGTGCTCCAGTCTTCTTTCTCGTGTTCGTGGCCGTCATCATCCGCCGATTCCGATTTCTTTCGCAGGATCCGGTACGCGGCCCACGGCGTCACGACGAACGCCACGATCATCGAGAACACCATCGCCGCGCTCGAACCGATCGGGATCGGTCTCATGTACGGCCCCATCAGACCGCCGACAAACGCCATCGGCAGAATCGCCGCAATCACCGTCAACGTGGCCAGAATCAAAGGCGACCGGACTTCGTTCACGGCCTCGATGGTCACTTCCATCAGCGGTCGCCCCTTGTTCTTCTTCATTCGGAAATGGCGGACAATGTTTTCCACGTCCACAATCGGGTCATCCACCAGAATCCCGATGCTGAAAATCAGCGCGAACAGCGTGATGCGGTTCAGCGTGAATCCGAGGAAGTAGAACGTCGCCAGCGTCAACGCCAACGTGACCGGGATGGCCACGCCCACCACACCGGATTCCCGCCAACCCAACACCAATCCGATCAAAATGCTTACCCCGACAACGGCAATGGCCATGTGAAACAACAACTCGTTGGACTTCTCCGCCGCCGTTTGCCCGTAGTGGCGGGTGATGGTCACGCTCACATCCGACGGTATGACTTTGCCCTTGAGCAACTCGACTTTGGCCAACACATTTTCGGCAACCTTGATGGCGTTGGTGCCTTTGCGCTTGGCCACCGCAATCGTCACCGCCGGCTCTTCCGGCCGGTCCTTCCCGCCGAACAACACATAATTCGCCGTCTCCTCCGGTCCGTCCACAATCGTGGCCACCTCGCGCAGATAAACCGGCTTGCCGTCGTGGACGCTGACCACGACCGATTCAACGTCACCGGCATCCCGCAAGAATCCGCCCGTCTCCACCAACACCTCGCGGCCGCCTTCGATGAACCGGCCCGACTGCAATTGCCGGTTGGCGGACTGCAACCGTTGCACCACCATGCCGGCATCCACCCCGTGAGCCGTCATGCGCGCCGCGTCGAGCTGAACGCGCACGTGCCGGCGTTGGCCGCCGATGAGTGTCACTTCGCTGACCTGCGGCGTTTCCTTGATGGCGTCATGCAACTGCGCGGCGACGCGGCGAAGTTGATAATGATCGTACCGGCTGCTGTGCAGCGTAAGCGCCAGAATCGGCACATCATCAATACGCCGCGGCTTGATCAATGGCTGACTGACGCCCGGCGGGATGAGGTCGAAATTCGCAAACATCTTCTGGTTCAGGCGCACAATCGCTTCTTCCTCCGGTTGCCCCACGAGAAAACGAACAACCGCCATCGCCATGCCGGGACTGGACGTGGAGTAGATGTATTCCACACCGGGAATCTCCCAGAGCAGCTTCTCCATGGGACGTGTGACGCGCTCTTCGACTTCCTTGGCCGACATGCCGGGCGCCTGCACGAACACGTCAATCATCGGCACGACGATCTGCGGTTCTTCTTCGCGCGGCAACATCATCACCGCGCCTCCGCCCAACAAGACCGAAGCGATGACCACCAACGGCGTCAGTTTCGAGTCAATGAAGAACCGGACAATCTTGCCGGCAAAATCAAATTGATGACTCGTCTGGCTCATGGAGTGACTGGTTGTCCGTCGGCAAGTTCCCCGCCCGCTTGTGTCACCACAACCTCACCGGGTTGGAGGCCCGACAGGATTTCCACCGCGCCCAGGTATTCCTTGCCGGTGCGCACCAGACGCATGTGCGCCCGTCCGTCGGCCACGACGAACACATACGTCAACTGCCCGCGCATGCGCAGCGCGGACTTGGCGACGAACATGGCGAATCGCTCGCCCACGAGCAGTTGCGCCCGTCCGAACATGCCGGCCCGCAGCGGTTGTTTGCAGGGCAGATCAATCTTGACGGTGAAACTCCGGGAGGCCGGATCGTTCGTCGGCTCGATCTCGCCAATCGTGCCGGCGCACTTCTCGCCGGTGGCGTCCATGATCACGTGGACGCTCTTGCCGAGGGCCACGGCGCGCGTGAACCGCTCCGGTACGCTCGCTTCCAGCCGGTAGGCCAGTGGTTGTTCCAAGACGAACAGCGGCTTGCCGGGCACCGCCAGGTCGCCAACCTCGCACATCTTCGCCGACACAATGCCGTCGAACGGGGCGGTGATGACCGAGTGGCTGAGCGCGGTCGCGGCAAGTTTGTACCGGGATTCGACGGCTTCAAACTCGGCCCGCGTGGCGGCCTGTTTTTCGAGCAGAAGTTTCATGCGATCAAAATCGGCTTTGGCCTGAGTGAAGTCGGCCTGCAGGGCGCGATCATCGAGTTCGGCGATGGTCTGCCCCGCGGCGACAATGTCCCCGGCGGTGACGTGGATTTTGAGGATGGACGCCATGATCTTGCCGGAGACGGTGGCGGAAATCTTGGCGCGAACTGTTCCGACCACTTCGTGGATATCGGGCGTGCGCTGTGGATTGACCGCGTACGCTTCGACTTGGATGGCCGGAAGCGGTTGAGCGGTTGAACGCGGTTCATCGTGCCGGCAGCCGGCCAAGGTTGTGGCGATGATGGCGAGTGGTAGGACGGCCATTTTCATTGGGACTCCTTCGCAATTGTGCCCAAGGCTTTTTCCAGAACGGCGCGCGCAATCAGCACGTCCGAGCGGGCGGCGGCATGACGCTGCCGGGCTGCGGTCAGGGCGGCGTCGGCATCCAACACCTGGGTGAACAACGCCAATCCGCCCGCGTACCGGTCGCGCGTAAGCTGCAGGCTTTCTTCCGCCAGCGCGACCGATTTCGCCGTCGTCTCAACCCGCAGGAGCGAATCGGAGAGATTGAGGTAAGCCTGCCGGACTTCGAGTTGGATTCCGAGTTCGAGTTTGCGGAGTTGTTCGCGGGCAGAGTCGGCTTCGGCACGAGCCGCCGCGACCTTGCCGCGGGTAAGGAATCCGTCAAACACATCGAGTTCGACGCTGACTCCGGCCACCCAACTGTCTTCAAAATCATAGGCGTTGCCGCTGTCGAGATCGTAGCTGGCGAACGCCCGGACGCGGGGGCGCTGGCCTGATTGGGCGGCGCGAATTTGTTTCTCGGCAGCGGCCACGATCTTCCGCATGGCATGGATTTCAGGCCGGTCGGGTGGGGTGGTGTCGGCCACGGGCTGGGCCGATCTATCCAGTGACGGGAAGTCGGTGGAGGCTGTGACGGGATCGTTTTCTCCCACGCCAATGATGTTGCGGAAGACGGTTTCGGCGAGGGCGAGGCTGGTGCGGGCACGGACGAGGTTCTCGCGTGATTCGGCGAGTCGGACATCGGCGTTGAGGACGTCGTTTTTCAGCGCCTTGCCGGCTTCCTGCCGGTCGGCTGCGAGTTTCCGGTTGGCTTCCATGCTGCCCACGGCGGCCTCGCTGGTGAGGATGAATTGGCGCGCTTGGTTGATGTGATGATAGGCGCGTGTGACTTCGAGGATGAGTTCGTCGCGGACAGCGTCAAGATTGGTTTCGACCGCATCGGCGACGAGCCGGGTGGCTTGGCGTTGGGCGGAGCTGTTGCCGCCGTCGTACAACGAGTATTGGGCGAGGACCTTGCCGTTGAGGTTGTCGGTGGTGTCGGGATTGTTGAAGTTGGCGCCGAAGTTGAACGCTCGTTGGTTGAGCGTCATCATGAACGCCTGAACGGGGTTGTCGCTGGCGGCGTAGCTGGCGCTGAGGCGGATGTGCGGCCAGAGAGCCGCGTAGGTTTGATCGTGATACGCGCGAGCGGTGGCGATGCGGTGTTTGGCCGCGGCTAGGTCAGGACTGTGTTGCAGCGCCAGTGCAATCGCTTCCGGCAAGGTCAGCGCGCGCGGAGCCACTTCGGCAACGCCTCTGGCGGCGATGGCGGCGCACACGATCAATATGGTGGCTGACACGGGCTTCATCTTGCTCTATAGGGAGCCGTCGCGAGTCTTGAGGTTACAGGTTTAGTAGCTGAACTTGCCGATTTCAACTTTGCCACGGAACGTCCAGTAAATCACGGCGGTGTAGGCCAGCACGAATGGCATGCCCAGAATGGCGATGATCAACATGATCCCGAGGGTCTTCTTCGACGAGGCGGCATTATAGACGCTGAGGCTCCATTCGGGGTTGAGCGAGGAATGAATCAGGTCCGGGAACAGCGCGACTCCGAACAGAAACGTCAGCGCGGCAATGGTGGCGGACGATGACAAGAATGCGTAGCCGGGACGGTTCAGGTAGATGGCGCGAGGGATGTTGGCGATGGCGAGGATGTTCAGCGCCACGACAAGCCAAACCCACGGGTGATCGCGGAAGTTGCGTGTGGCCAGCGGTACGTCCACCAGTGTGAAAACGGTGGTGAACAGGTAAAACACGAGGAAGATGCCGAATGTTTTCCACATCCATCCGTGGATGCGTTTCTGCAGGTCGCCTTCTGTTTTCAGGTACAGGTAAATAGAGCCGTGCATGGCGAACGTGGCGATGGCAAACAGCCCGACCAGTAACGCGTAGGGATGCAGCAGGTCAACGAATGTGCCCGTGAACTCCTTGTCTTCGCCGATGGGCATACCGCGCATGGCGTTGCCGATGGCGACGCCGAACAGAAACGTCGCCAACGTGCTGGCGACGAAAAACGAAATGTCCCAGAACCGCCGCCAGACGGGGTTTTCCTTCTTGCTGCGGAACTCCATCGAAACACCCCGCAAGATCAGCGCGAACAGCAGCATCATGAACGGCGTGTAGAATCCCGAAAACGCCGTCGCGTAGGCGTGGGGAAACGCGGCGAACAACGCCCCGCCAAATGTCACCAGCCACACTTCGTTACCGTCCCAGAGCGGGCCGATGGAGTTCATGAACACGCGCCGTTCTTCGTCCTTGTTGACGGTCAGATGCAGGATACCGACTCCGAGATCGAATCCGTCCAAGACGGCGTAGCCGGCCAACAACACACCGAGGAGGATGAACCATGTGATATTGAGGTCCATGTTAGTTGCCTCCTTCGGTCAAGGAGCCGCCGCCGGCACCCGCGCGTTTGCCGGCCAGTCGCATGAGATCATCGGCACCGGTGGGGGAGGGTGCTGTCGCTTCCTCGGGCCCGTGTTTGATCTTGCTGTCGAGGATGTACAGGAAAACGGCGAACAACAGCGCATAAATCACCATGAACATGATGATGGAACCGAGCACCTGCCCGGCCACGACCGACTTGGAAAGCGCATCGCTGGTGCGGAGCAAACCGTACACGACCCACGGTTGCCTGCCCACTTCGGCGGCGATCCATCCGAGTTGGTTGGCGATGTAGGGCAGGGGAACCGCCCACACGAAGATCCACAACAACCAGCGTTTCTCAAACAGCGTGCCGCGCCAGCGGTAGAACGTCGCCAGCAGTGTCAGCGCGATGAACAGGAATCCCAGCATCACCATCAGATGAAAACTGTGAAACGTGATCGCCACCGGCGGCCAGTCTTCACGGGGAAATTGATCCAAGCCGGTGACGGGCCTGTTCCGGTCGCCGTGCACCATCTGGCTTAACAGACCCGGTATGGCGAGGCCGCCATTGACGCGTTGTTCCTCGGCGTCGGGGAATCCCCACAGATAGAGCGGCGTCCCTCCGGTGCCGGTGACGAAATGGCCTTCCATGGCGGCGAGCTTGGCCGGTTGGGTTTCGGCCACTTTACGGCCCTGCATGTCACCGGACACCAGCGCGGCCAGCGACGAGATGGTGGCGATGGTCAGGGCGGCGAGAAAACTTTTCCGGGCAAATTGAATGTGGCGCCCGCGCAACAAGTAGAACGCCGAGATGCTCATCACAAAAAAGCCAGCCAGGATGTAGCAGCCAATCCACACATGAACCAGACGATGGATGCTGGAAGGATTGAAAACCATCGCCCAGAAATCCGTGATCTCCGCGCGTGCGGCAAGGCCTTCGCCCACGATGTGGAACCCGGCCGGGGTCTGTTGCCAAGAGTTAGCGACCGTGATCCACACCGACGAGAAGATCGCGCCCAACGCCACCATGCAGGTGGCGAAGAAGTGCATCCGCGGCGAGACCCGGTCCCAGCCGAACACGAGCACGGCGAGGAAGCCGGATTCCAGGAAGAATGCGAAGATGCCTTCGGCCGCGAGCGCGGATCCAAACACATCGCCGACGTATCGCGAATAGGTGGCCCAGTTGGTGCCGAACTGGAACTCCATCGTGATGCCGGTGGCAACGCCCATGGCAAAGTTCAACGCGAATATTTTCGTCCAGAACTTGGCGGCGGCATCGTAGGAAGCGTCGCCGGTGCGCAGGAATTTCCATTTCAGCGAAACGAGCAAGCCGCCGAGACCAATGGTCAACGGCGGAAACAGATAATGAAACATGATCGTCATCGCGAACTGGATTCGCGACAGCAACAAGACGTCCCAATTCACAGCCGGCAACCTTCCTTTCAGCGGACCGTCACGGGGCGGGAACGATCACAAGGTCATTCAACCGGGAAACAGCGCGACAGTCAATCCTGACGGTCATGTTGCCTTGCCGGCGCAACAGGATCCCTGACCGACACCCAGCTTCTTGAGGATGATCTCCATCAGACACCATTTGGTGATGGAGGATTGGAACAGGTTGGCGCCGACAAACGCGGTGAACCATAGCCAGTTCGGATTCACCCAATGCGCCAATGCCAGGCTGACAAGGATAAATGTGCCGGCGATCATGCGTATGTATTGTTCAATGGTCATGTGCTCTTGCTCCGTTGTGGGTTTCAAGGCCGACAGAGCCGGTCGTTGATCAGAAGTTACACGTTTGCCCGTTTGACGGTTCGTTCCCGTTTGGCCAGCCGTTCCGTCTTGGCTTTGCGCAGGCGGCGTTCGATTTTTTCCGCCACCACGTCCAACGCGCTGATGACATCTGGCGCCGATTGTTCGGCGCTCATGTCCTTGCCGGGCACCTCGCAGACGACCCGAACCATGAATTGACGGGGTGAAGGATGGGCGCTGACTTTGCGCAAACGCACCCGGGCGCGAATGGCGCGCGGCGCATATTGTTCGATGCGACCGATCTTTTCTTCCACGGCTTCGCGAATTTTCGGTGTCAATCCCACGCCGTCGGCCGAGATCAAGATATCCATGGTCTTCCTCCCTTTGGTAGCTGCGTTGTTTTCAGATGAATGAGATCGCTCATCAGTCGTTCGACACAATTAAGCTCCGCTGTGTTGGAAAAGCAATCGTTGTTACGCCAAAATCGTATCGGCATCAGGAACGGGGCGGAGGATTCTTCAAGCGGCGAAACTCGGTAATCTCACCGGGAGGAAGCACGATTCGCCCAAAAATCGGCTCTTCCAAGGCCAAGCCGCCCGGCTCCCAGCGGACGGTGTTCACGAAGAACAACGAGCCGTCTTGAGAACGCACCGAGAACTGTGTCGGCTCAAGCTCCGGTGGACGCAACACGAGCGCGACCGCTTCCCGCTCCATCTGGAATCTCCGCAATCCAAACATGACGGAACTCATCTCAATGTCGTTTCCGTCCAAGCGACGGAATTCACCGTCAAAGAAATCGCCATTGGCCAGTAACACGCCGGTTCGACTGCGTGGAATGCGATTGGTCATCTCCGGCGACATCGGCCGGAAATGGATTCGACTGATGTGAATCGTGGAAACGGAAAAGTTGCTTGCGCCCACGCTGAACTTGACCGCGGAATCGTCCATCTGTCTGATCTTGCCGTTGAGCACGGAGCCGCCGCGCAGCATCACGCCTTTGGGATACGTGCCCGGCAAGGTGACGCCGGGCGCGACAATGACGCTGTCCATCGTCGCCCGGCACAGCGCGGTTTGTGACCGGCTGGCCACGGCCAATCCCACATAGCACGTCCGGCCCAAAGCGATGTCGCGCGTGTCCGCCAGTGTCCACGTGTCGGCATCTGGTGAGTGATAAATGGCGCAGGTGGAACCGGACCGGATTATTTTGATCCATGCGCCCACGGTGGCGGTGCTGGCCAATGACTGCGAGGGTTGACCCTCCTTGTCTCGCCAGATGACGGCGCCGGACTTGGCGGGATGAAGGGCGGCCATGATGAACCGCGCGCTCGGCGTCAAATTGTCCCGGATCATCAGGCCGGCTTTGGCGTCCGTGGCGGTGTTCTGCAGGCTTGTGACGCGGGCGATGATCTGGCCGTCGCCGGCAAGCTGCTGATAGACGTAATGAAAATTGTCGCTCTCTCCACCAATGTCCCGGCCGGCTCCGTGAAGGATGAAGGAGCCGCCCACGTAACTGCTGTTGCCCGTCGCGCTGCCGAGCCCGATGTCGCCGGTCACCCACGGGGGCGGCACGGACGGGACGAACACGGCAGGTTCGTTCGTCCCAGAAGCGGAAGACCTCGGCAGGGCGGGGAGAGTCGGCACGGGCGGCGCGCCCCGGTCGAAGAGCGCCTCGGCAAGTTGCGAAAGATCGAAGCGGCTGGTGGCGCCGTTGGGAAGCGTGACGGTGACAATGCCGGACGGAGTGAACCGCACATCGCCGTCGTGGAATTTTCCGTCGGCCGTTCGCACGTAACCGGCGGGGGCTTTGGTGGCGAGCAACGCACCGGCTACCGTGAAGATGAATGTTCTCGCCAACATGTCCGGCGAATCACCGTTGATAGAGCGGAATATAATGGTACGGCATGGCGAGGATGGTGGTGTACACGGCGGTGGCGAACACGGGGCCGACTTTGTTGTCGGCGAACGGTTCCCAGTAGGCGAGGTCTCCCTGGCGTTTGACGTTGCGCAGCAACTGATCGCGGATCTGCGCGTACCATTTCTCCCACGTTTCGCCGCCGATCATGTACTGCGCGGGCGCGGCGTAGAAGTTGCCGTAGGTGAACCATTGTTTTTCGTCCCGCTTTTTGAGGAGGTACTCCGACCCGGTCTTGACGCGCTCGTCATCGTACCGGCCGCAGACCTGCAGCGAGTAAATGGCGGCGGCGGTGCGCGCAAAACCTGCGCCGCTGCCGGGTTGGTAGCTGAATCCTCCAGATCCCTTCTCGTAACAGGAATGAACGTATTGCACGCCTTTCTCGATGGAAGATTGCGGCACATCGAGGCCGGCATTCTTGGCCGCGCGCAGGGCGACGAGCTGGAGAACGGTGACGGAAATGTCGGCATCGGCCACGCGAGGTTGATACCTCCAGCCGCCCTTGTCGTTTTGGCTGCGGACGATCAGGGCGATGGCGCGCTCCAGTTTGGTGCGGATGAGTGGCGAACGCGTTTGGCCATACAGTTCCGCCAGCGCGATGGTGGCGATGCCGTGGCCGTACATATAATCCTTGCTGCCGCCGTGCATGAACTTTCCATCAGGCTGGATCGAATCGAGGAGGTATTTCATGCCGTCGTTGACGACCTTGCTGTATTCGCCCTCGTTGGGAAGGTGACCGGCGGCGAGGAACGCGATGAGAACGTAACCGGTCATGGCCACGGGTTGATCTTTCGAGCTGTCGCGTTTGTTGCCGCCCGTGGACCAGGCACCGCTTGGCGCTTGTTGCGCGGCCATCCACTTGAGCGCAGACTTGATGACGGCCTCGGTCGTTTCATCCACGACCACATTGTCGTCGGCCAATTTCTCGACGTTCTTACCGGCGGCAAACAGGGCGGGCAACATCATCAGATGTCCAACGAGGAGGCCGCCCATGACCACGCGCGCCATCATGGTTTTTCCTCTAATTGATCGGAGAGGTTCTTCATGTATTGCTGAATCATGGGACCGTATTCCTCTGGATACTTCTCAGCTTGCGATTGCTGAATGGCGTTGCGGTCGCGTTGCGGCAACGCGATGAACTTGCTGCCGGAAGCGCCGTCATTGAGTTTTCCCACTTTGGTGGCGGAACCGCTTTCGGTGTCCATGCGGTCCCCGGTGCCGGGTCCTTGTGGATTATCGGAGGCCATGCCGGGACCCGGCGCTGGCGGACCGGGAGGTCCCGGAGGTCCGGGGGCACCGGGAGCCGGTGCGCCGGGCATGGGAGCGCCCGGCATCGGCATTCCGGCCATTGGCGTACCGGGTACGGAAGCCGACATAGACATGGCCGCGGCGGCAGCCGCCATGGAATCGAGCGCGGAGTCCGCATTGGCCATGGCGGCCATGGGATTGTTGGCGGCAGCCATGCCGGCGGCGTCGGCCAACGCGGCTTGGGCATTGGCGAGTGGTGCTTGAGCATTGTCGGGGACGGCCGGAGCGGTTGCGAGAGCGCCGGTTTGGGCGGCGGCTTGGGCGAGTGCTTGTTGAGCTTGTTGCATCGCGGCTTGTTGCGCGGCCATTTGTTGCGCCATTTGCTGGGCCATTTGTTGAAGTTGGGCTTGTTGCTGTTGCAGCCCCGGCAGCCCAGCGCCGGGAGCCGGTGCGCCGGGCGCGGGAGCACCGGGGGCTGGAGCGCCCGGTGCGGGGGCACCGGGGGCCGGTGGGGCTGCAGCGGCTTGCGCCATGGCTTGCTGGGCTTGAGCCATGGCGGGAAGCGCGCCGGCGGGGTCAGCGGCGGCAAGTTGTTGTGCGGCTTGTTGCGCGGCTTGGGCGGCTTGAGCCAGGGGCGGTGCCGGTGCGGCGTCGTTCATTTGATTGAGCGCGTCGGCGATCTGTTGCTGTTGTTGCTGCATTTGCTGAAGAGCGGCTGCCGGCTGCATTTGCTCCATGGCTTGTTGGACGGCTTGCTGCGCTTCTTGCAGTTGTTGGGCGGCTTCGGCAATTGCCTGGGGGTTTTCTGCCGGCTGGCCGAGTTCATTTTTCAGCGCGCTGATTTTCTTGTCGAGCGCGTCGAGCGCCGCGAAGAGATTCTTGAGCGCTTCCTTTTCTGAGTTGATCGCGGATTCGGTTTCAATTTGGAGGAGTTGGGAGCCGGCCAAGCTCATGTTGCCGGCGGCGGAACTCAGCGGCGCGGAAACATCGGTCAGTTCGGCGGGGACAGTGGTTTGGAGTTGGAGGGTTTCCTTGGTGAGTTTGTTCTGCGCGACGGAGAGCGCGTTGAACGTCGTGGCCGATGGCGGGGACTTGCCGGCGGCGATGGCGGTGTCGGTTTCAATTTTCTGCTGTTGCTTGATGATTTCCGCCAGCTTGGCGCGGATGGCTTCGAGGGCGGCGAGTTGGTCCTCCATTTTCTGGAGTTCGGCCATTTGTTGAGCGATGGCTTGGTCGGCCTTGCCAAGCGCGTCGAGAGCAGCTTGTTGCGCGTCGGCAACGGCGGCCGGGCTGGCTTTAGTGTCAGCCAGAGCGTTCTCCGCTTTGTCCATTTGCCGCGCCGCTTCGCCGAGGGAGTTGGCGGCCGCGGGCGCAACGTCACCGGCTTTCTTTTGAAGTTCCTGATCCTTGGCTTCGAGAGCGGCTTGTTTGGGGGCAAGGTCGAGTCGGGTTTGTGGCTCTTTGGCGAGGGCGGTTTCTTGCCGGAGACGTTGCTGTTCTTCGATGAGGCGGCGGGTTTCCTTTTGTAGATGCAGCAGTTGAGCAAGTTTGTCGTCGGTGGCGCGCTCCTGCTTTTCGGCAAGCTCGATGTCGTTGGCGAGGAGCGAGCGGGCTTCCTTGAGATGGTGCAGGGCTTTTTCTTCTGATTCGGTTTCGAGTTTGCGGTCGCGCAGGAGGCTGCGGGCGATTTGCATCTGGTCGGTGGCGTTGCGGAGCGCGAGCGCGGCCGGCGGGGCTGTGCTTTCGATGTCTTTGCGGAGAAGATCGGTGCGATCCACGACTTCCGCTTGTTTCAATTCGACTTCGGCAGTGTCGGGTTTGCGTCGGTCCAAGGATTTGAGTTGGGTGATGATCTGGGTCTGGCTCTCGATCAGGCGGTCAAGTTCGGCCAGCGCTTGACGGAGTTCTGTCAGCGTGTCGCGAGCCGGCGCGAGGGCGCGGGAGATTTCGCGAAGCAGGTCGCGGGCGGTCTTTTGGCTGCCCGCGGCCGCGAGAAGATTGCCTGCCTGCAAGGATTGTTTGGCTTCCGTGAGAGTGGCGAGAAGTCCGTCGCTGGTCGCTTGGCGGATAATGGCGTGGATGCTTTCGCCGGTTGTGCCGCCGATTTCTTTGGCGAGGGCGGCCAGTTTGTTGAGGGCGATGCTGGTTTCCTGGCCGATGGCGTCTTGCTCGGCATGTTTGGCGGCAAGCGCGTTCTGTTGGGCGGATTCGAATTTTTCGAGTTCGCGGCCGCGCGTCCATTCGGCGAGGGCGACGGTTTCGCGCAGGTTGACGCCTTGGCGGTTGGCCAGCTCGGCGAATCGTGTGGCGAGTTCAAAGAGAGCCTGCCGGCGTTGGTACTCCAGCAGGAGTTGGCGGAGTTGGACGACGATGGTTTTCTGGTTGGAATAGGCGTCCACGATTGTCTTGCGGGAGCTGTTGGGGTCGGCAACCGCGCGGGCCTGTTGGAGGAGGTCCACGACGCGTTCCATTTCTTTGTCGGTCAGATTGCCGAGGACAGAGGCGATGGCTTTGAGGATCTGGATGTCTTCGCCGCCGATGCCGTTGCGTTCGAACTCGGTTACGAGAATGGTGAGTTGATCAATGACTTTCTGGGTGTTGCTGCGAATCTGGCGCTGCTTCAACTCGCTTTGAAGAATCTTGTCGGAGGCGCCGCCGCTGGGGGCAGCGGTGGGGGCCGCCATACCGGAGATTGCAAATGCGAGCGCAAAGCAGAGGGACATGAGCTTTGATTTCATGGCGTCAGTAGTATCGTTGAAAGAGGTTTGGTGGCCAACCAATTTCAACACGGCTGACCGCGAAAAGGTGCGAGAAACCTGCGGTCAACTGCTGTGGCGGAAGTGGAGGATATCGCCGTCTTCGACGATGTAGTCTTTGCCTTTGAGGTGGAGCTTGCCGGTCTCTTTGAGTTTGACCTCACCGGCATGGGCTGAACCGGCTTCGGCAGCGGCCGCAAGCAGTTCCTCGTGCTTCATCACTTCAGCGCGGATGAATCCGCGCGAGATATCGGAATGGATGGCGTGCGCGGCTTCGACGGCGGTGGCGCCCCGGTTGATTGTCCAAGCCCGCACTTCGTCTTCGCCCACCGTGAAAAAGCTGATGTACCCGAGCGCCTTGTATAGCAGCCGGGTCAGAATGTTGATCGCCGGCTCCTCGATGCTTAGGGCTTGGAGAAACTCGGCGCGTTCATCTAGGTCCTCGATCTGCGCGACTTCCATTTCCACCTTGGCGCACAACTGGGCTGTCTCGCACCGGGGACCGCTGGTCTTCTCCTTGGCGGCGGTGAGCAACTGATTGTCCGGGAAGTTTGCTTCGCCGACGTTCAACGCCGTCACGATTCCCTTCAACGTCAGGAATTGCAGCGACCGCAGACGCTTTTCCTCACCTTCGTGCCACGGAAACTCCCGCAGGCTCTTACCGGCTTCCAGATGCGGCCTGAGACGCTCCAACAAAGCGGCTTCGTCGGCGCGTTCCTGTTCAAACTTGCGTTTCTGGTCTTGGGCAATGCGATTCAACCGGGTCTCGATCAGGCTCAAATCGCTGATCGCCAACTCGAAGTTCATCGAGTCAATGTCCCGCAACGCGTCCACGCTGCCGGCGGCGTGGAAGATGGAAGGATCCTCAAACGCGCGCACCACATGGCACAGCGCGTCCATGTCCTTCAATTTGTTCAGCCATTGTTCGCGGGGCTTTGGTTCGTGGGGTGGGGCGGGGGCCAGCGTGCACTCGATCTCGGCGAACTTCGTCTTCTTCGGCTTGTACAGCGCGCTCAGTTTTTCAATGCGCGGATCGGCCACCTTGACCGAGCCGACATGGTATTCGCCGGGGCGACCGGTCAGGTGATCGTAAGCCACACCCGTCAACAGCGAGAAGACGGTCTTCTTGCCGGTCTGCGGCAGACCAATGAGCGCCAGTTTCATGTGTTCCGGTAATCAGCCCTTGAGACCGGCGCAGAACGCCTCGATGCGATCGAGGCCCTTCTGGATGTTGTCCATCGAGCAAGCGTAGCTGAGACGCATATTCGCGTCGCTGCCGAACGCGATGCCGGGCACGGCGGCGACCTTCTGCTCGTCGAGCAACCGCGTGCAGAACGTGGCGCTGTCCAGTCCGAAGCTGGAGATGTTTGGCAGCATGTAAAAGGCTCCCATTGGCTTGACGCAGGTCACGCCGGGAATCTTGCTGAGACGCTCGTGCATGTAGGCGCGACGTTCGGAGAACGCCTTGACCATTTCGCCGATAAACGATTGATCGCCTTTCAACCCGGCCAGCGCGCCTTTCTGCGCGAAGCTCGTCGGATTGGATGTGGAATGCGACTGGATCGAATCAATCGCTTTGGCGATGGATTCCGGTGCGGCGACGTAACCGAGCCGCCAGCCGGTCATGGAGTACGCCTTGCTGAATCCGTTGACGGTGATGGTGAGGTTGTAGATTTCGGGACTCAACGACGCGAGACTGACAAACTCCGTGTTGTCATAGGTGATCTTCTCGTAGATCTCGTCGGACAACATCAGGATGTCTTCTTCCAGCGCCACCTCGGCGAGCGCGTGCAACTCCTCGCGGGTGTACACGGAGCCGGTCGGGTTGCCGGGGGAGTTGATGATAATCATGCGCGTGGACGGCGTCATGGCGTCGCGGAACTGATCCGGCGTGATCTTGAAACCGTTTTCCTCGCTGGTGGGAACGATGACCGGATTGGCGCCGGCCAGCTTGACCATTTCCGGGTAGCTCAGCCAGAACGGAGACGGGATGATCACCTCGTCGCCGGGATTGCAGGTGGCGATGATGGCGTTGTAGCAGGAGTGTTTGGCCCCGCAGTTGACGATGACCTGTGACGGTTTGTACTCGATGTTGTTTTCGCTTTTCAGTTTCTCGGCGATCGCCGCGCGCAATTCGGGTGTACCGGAGGAGGGCGTGTATTTGGTGAAACCTTCCTGCAACGCCTTGGCGGCTGCGTCCTTGATGTATTGCGGCGTGTCGAAATCAGGCTCACCGGCCCCGAAAGCGCACACGTCCACGCCATCGGCCTTGAGTTTCTTGGCTTTGGCGTCTATGGCGAGCGTGAGTGACGGCGTGAGGGCGGCGGCGCGTTGTGCTACGAAGTCCATTTTCTGATGATCCTTTTGTCTGGTTAGATGTTCTGATTACAGTTTGCAGTTGTAGGTTTTTTCCACGAGCGACTTGAAGTTGTTGTCGTGAATCTTGATGATTTTCATTTCGCGCTGGGCGTTCTCGGGCGAATCGCTGGCGTGCGCGGCGTTGACCATGATGTCCTGGCCAAGTTCGCGGCGGATGGTGCCCGGTGGGGCCTTGCTGGGGTCGGTCGGGCCAAGAACGTTGCGGATTTTCGCCACGGCGTCCACGCCTTCGTAGATGATGGCCACGATCTTGTCCTTGCCGGGAAGCTCTTCTTCGGCGGGAGGACATTCCGACGGACGGCGGCCGGTCATGAACCGCACAATTTCACCGAACTGATTCTCTGCCGCGAGCGATCCGAGCAGTTCGCCCAGCTTTGATTCGAGACCAGCCGGCAGGGAGAAACCGAGTTCGCGTTCCAAAGCCAGTTTGCCCCGTTGACCGGCAGCATCGCCGAGTTTTGCGCGCAAAACTTCGCGTACCGGCCCGTAAAACTCGCGGGCTTCCGCCACGCTCATGCGATGCACTTTGATGCCGGCAATGTAGAGGCCGGTGCGGGATAGCATGTCAATAATGTTGCCAGGGCGGCCGCTGGGGAAACGGAAATTGTCGGGCTTCAACAGCACCAAGGTCTGCTCGATCTTCGCCCCTTCGGGGTATTGGCCAATGTTCTTGAGGATGCCGCCGTCCGTGTCGGAGTACCGTCCCCAGATTTTGAGTTTTTGCTCGGTCTCCTCGACGGTCGGGGCCGAGAGAACAGCGGGCTCGAAATAGCGAACTTGGCCATCGGGCGTGAGGAGGTAGTCGCCATAGGTGTCGCGGATGGTTTCGCCGGCGGGGTTGTGGCCGGGACGAACGGGGCCGACGGCTTGCCGGACACGGCGGACGGCGTCTTCACCGCGGAACACAAGCATCATGACGCGGCGGCGCCGGCCGGTCACGGGATTGGGTCCGTAGTTGTCCAAGACGTATTGGCGGATCATTTCCTTGATGGGGCGGTCCTCCGGGCCGGAGTCCGTGACGATGGCGGCGGCGTATTCTTTGGTCAGTTCGGCGCTGGGGGTGAACATCCGCGCCGCGACGAGTTCAAGCGCGGTGCGGGTGAACAAGCGGGTGATCACGCCGCCAGTGCGCGATTTGTAGATCGTGTAAGGATTGATGAGAACGTAGGCTAATTGGTCGTTGGGGCTGCTCATAGAGGGGTGAGTGTCATGTTAGCGAATCAAATCGAAGACAGTCGGGTTTCGCCAAGTGAAAACATCGGCGGAAGCGATGGCCGGTGCGAGAGAGCGCGGAGGCGATGCCTCCGGTTAGGCTTTCTTGCCGCCTTCGATGCGGAACAGCTTGGTGCCGCAGTCCGGGCAGGTTCCTTGAATGGCGGGACGGCCATTTTTCATGGTCACTTGCTGGGCGTTGGCGATTTCTTTCTTTGACTTGCACTTCACGCAATAGGCTTCGGCCATGGCTAATTCCTCCAAGTTGGCAGCGGTTTCTATAAAACGCGGCGCATCGTAGGGCTGGCCTGCACAAGCGTCAAGAGTCAAAAGCCAGCAGTTGACCCTGTCACTGGCTGTCGGCCAAGGTCTGTGCCCGCGCGGCGGCTTCGGTGCCGGCGTATTGCTTGGCCAAGTTCCGGCAACTGGCGGTGAACATCGCCGGCGGAGTGCGTTCGCGGGATTGTTCCAGCCGCTGCAACGCTTCCATTGCCATGACTTCTTTGGTGATGGCCGGATTTGTTCGCAAGCTGGCAAGTTCCGCTTGCAGTTTGACCAATTCCTTGGAAAGGACGGGGTCGTTGGCCAGCCCGCGTTTGTCGGCGAACCGGGTCAACTCGTTGATCTTCTTGTAACGCGGCCACGGTTCCCTGGTGGATTGCACCTCGGCCAACTGGCTCTGGGCGCGTTGCAGATAGACGGGTTTGAGTGCGGGAATCGGCGTGCCCTCTTCATAGATTTGGCGTTCGATCCACGTCATGGCTTGCCCAAAAACGTCCGCTGGCGCCCATGTGTGACCGCCTTTGAACTCATAGACCCGAAACACCGTCGGGCTAAACAGCGGACGCACCCGGTCCACTTCCACTTTGTTGCCGTCGGAATCTCCAATGGTCATCGCCACATAAACTGGCTGATCTTTTTTCAGGCCTGCCACGTGGTATTTCCCCTGAGCATTGGCAGCAGCACCAGCAGCCTGCATGATAAGCCCTGAAAATCCCGGTCGAATCTGCGCGAATACAGAAGCCGCCCGCGCTCCACCCGACATGCCCGTTGCCATCTTGAGCCCTTCCTGAATGCGCACCCGCTGCGCCACGTCATCGTGGGCGGCAAGGAAATTGGCGACGATGGGTGCCCACGGACCGTTGCGAGATTCCACGAGACAGACGGCGACGTAGCCGTTGGCTTTGAGCCAGTTGCCCATGTTGCCCATGCTGGCGCCGCCGCCCGGACTGGCAATGAAGATGCAAGGGTACCGGCGTTTGGTGTCGGCCGAGTAGCCCTTCGGGATGTACAGCTTGTAGTGGTACGTGCCCTGAGCTGGCTGGGAACCGTCAATCACCGGGGCGTCAGAACTAGAGAGGTCCCGGTTGAACTCACAAGCGATCGTGATCTCCTTGTCATCCTGCAACGGTTGATTCATCG
>CAZEQV010000017.1:6173-21988 GCA_964514435.1 uncultured Verrucomicrobiota bacterium | reverse complement strand
CCACCAACGGTTGGGCGCTCATCACCGACGACAGCAACTCCAACGGCGAGGCCATTCTCCTGTACCGGCACGTGCACGTCCCCGGCAGGCTTGACTTGCCCAAATGAATCACGTTTTCTCTCCGCCCGGAGGAATTTGACCATGGCTTTTTTCGACATGCCGCTCGACAGACTGCGCGAATACCGTCCCGACCGCGAGGAACCCGGCGACTTCGATTCATTCTGGAAGTCCACGCTCGACGACGCCCATCAACGGGCCTTCCCCGCTGAGTTCACCGCGGTGCGGAACCCACTCCGCACCATTGAGACGTTCGACGTGACCTTCAGCGGCTTCGCAGGCCAACGCATCAAAGGCTGGTTCATGCTGCCCCGCCAACGCACCGCCCCCCTGCCCTGCGTCGTGGAGTTTCTCGGTTACGGCGGCGGACGGGGATTCGCCACGGACTGGCTGCTCTGGGCATCGGCCGGATACGCCCATTTCATCATGGACACCCGCGGCCAAGGCAGCGCCTGGTCCCGGGGCGACACGCCCGATCCTGAACCCGACGACACCAACCCGCACCATCCCGGCTTCATGACGCGCGGCATCCTCAAGCCCACGACCTACTATTACCGGCGCGTCTTCACGGATGCGGTGCGCGCCATCGAAACCGTCCGCACCCATCCCGCGGTTGACTCCGAACGCATCGCTGTCAGCGGCGGCAGCCAAGGCGGAGGCATCTCCATCGCGGCGGCCGGATTGTCGCCGGCCGTGAAAGTCTGCATGCCGGACGTTCCGTTCCTTTGTCATTACCGGCGCGCCACCGAAATCACCGCCGCGCATCCCTACGAAGAAATATCCCGGTATCTTCTCTGCCACCGCGACAAAGTGGACACCGTCTTTCAAACCCTCTCCTATTTCGACGGCGTGAACTTCTCCACTCGCTCCCAAGCATCTGCGCTCTTTTCCGTCGGATTGATGGATGAAATCTGTCCGCCCTCCACCGTGTTCGCCGCCTACAACCACTACGCGGCCCCAAAAGACATCCGCATCTGGCGCTACAACCATCACGAAGGCGGCGCCAACTTTCAGGTTCAGGAGAAACTCAAATACCTGACCGAAACGTGGCCGGTCGCATGACCTCGCTGGTGCTTCAACCGGTACGCTTGTTCGGCAACCTCAAGACTGTTCCGACTCCTGCTCCCATCCCTGACGCCACCCGCTACGTGGCGCTAAAGACGGGCGATGGGTTGGCCTATGAGTTCCCACCCGGTGCCCTCGCGTCCGCCCACTATCTCGTCGCGGATTTTCTCGTGGAAGGAATCCATCTCGTCGTGTTCGCCCTTCAACTCCAGGAAGGCGAAACCGGTCCCTGTTTCCGCCTCCATTTTAGCGGGCTGAACGAATGTTCCGCCCGATTGCGGATGCCGATGGAGGCCACGAACCAAAACCGCTGGATGTACCCCCGTGAAGCGGCCTGGCTGAAACCGTGCTGCTACGGCGACAAGGTGGATTTGACGCGCGTGGACCGCATGACCCTTGCCGTCATCGCCAAAGACGACCAACCGGCCAGTTGGTCCATCACACCGTTCACGGCGACCGCCGATACTCCGCCGCGATTGACGACGCCGATTCTGCCAAAAGGCAATCTGCTCGATGAATTCGGACAAAACGCCCTGCACAACTGGCCCGGCAAGAGTTTGTCCCGCGATGAAATCTCCGCCCGCCTTCACAATCAACTCCGGCAAGCTTCCGCGCAGACTTGGCCGACTGACTTCTCCCGGTGGGGTGGATGGAAAGAAGTGAAGTTCGAGGCAACCGGCTTCTTCCGCACTCACCACGACGGCAACCGCTGGTGGCTGGTGGCTCCGGACGGCCACGCGTTCTGGTCGACCGGACTCGACTGCGTCCGCCCCATAATCGAATCGGCCATAGAAGGCCTCGAACCGGCTCTGGCCCAAATGCCCGCCAAGATTTCCAAAACAACTCTCGGCCAGAAATCCGCCAACTTTCTCGGTGAAAACCTCGCCCAAGCCTTCGGCGACGAACAGTGGCTGAGCCGCTGGGCGGAGATTGCTCCCTCGCTGCTGAACAAGTGGGGATTCAACACCGTGGGCAACTGGTCGGACTGGGAGATGGCCTCCCGCGCCTGTCTGCCTTACGTGCGCCCCCTGTCACTGAAATGGTCACGCACCCCAATGGTGTACCGCGATTTCCCGGACGTATTCGCCCCCGAATTTGACAGCGATATCGCCGAGTTCGCCCGGCAACTTGAAATCACCAAAACCGATCCGGCGTTCATTGGTTACTTCATGATGAACGAGCCGCAGTGGGGTTTTGCCAAGGAATCACCGGCTGCCGGCATGTTGATGCTGGGCAACGAATCGCGCACCCGTCTCGCATTGGCGGACTTTCTTCGCGCCCGGTACGCTGACACCGCTGCCTTGTCGCGAGCCTGGGAGACACCCATCACCTTCGAACAAATCAGCACCGGCCCCTGGAACCAGCCTTTGACGGGACGCTCTCGCGATGACTTGGAGGCGTTCAGCGAAATCATGGTGGAAAAACTCTTCGGAAAAATGAGCGATGCCTGCCGGGTCGTTGATCCCTGCCATCTCAACCTCGGCATTCGCTACTACACCGTGCCGCCCTGGTGGGCGGTTCGCGGCATGAGCCGCTTCGACGTGTTCAGCGTGAACTGTTACGATGAACGGGTCAACCCCGCGTTCGCGAAAGTGACAGCCATGTTGAACGTGCCGGTGATGGTCGGTGAATGGCATTTCGGCGCGCTTGATGTCGGACTGCCCGGCAGCGGGATCGGTCATGTGGCCACACAGGACGACCGCGGACGAGCCTACCGGGTCTATCTTGAGGATGCGGCCTCGCAACCGTGGTGCGTGGGCGTTCACTACTTCACCATGTACGACGAGTCAGCCATCGGACGGTTCGACGGCGAGAACTGGAACATTGGATTCATGGACGTAGCGCATCGCGGCTACGAAGCCTTGGAACGATCCGCCCGCCTCAGTCACGAATCGCTCTATCGGATCGCCTCGGGCCGCGCCACGCCGTTCCGAGACGCTCCCATCTATCTTCCCAAGCTGTTCCTGTAACCGAAACGTCGAAAAACAACTCTCGATATTTTCACCTCACCCGCTACACTCCGCACACAGATGGACAACGACCCGACACAATCAAATACGGCGCCCCCAACAGACGCATTGCCCTTGCACGAACTGGAACTGACACCTCAGTGGTTGAAGACACCGGCCAAGTCGTTCGACCGCCATCCCGGAAGTGACGCCGACCGTCCCCGTTCTGACCGCGACCGTCGACCCGGCGGACCACACCGCGACCGGGAAGGCGGACGGGACAGGCAGCGCGGTGATCGCCCGCCGGGCCTCCCCGCAAACAACCCGACCGTCGCCCTCCGCAACACGCACCGCGTCACCTCGGCAAACCCCAACACCAGCCGAAACGCCCGGAACATCCATCCCATCCACCGCTCGAAAATCTTCAAGTCTCATTCTTGCCGGAAGAAAAGGGATTCGCCGCCATGATCGAGACGATGAAACATTCGCCTCGCGCCTACGCTTTCTTCGACATTGCCCGCCTGGTCCTGAACAAGCCCGACCGTCACCGGGTGAAAATCTCCCACGCACCCGCAGCCGACGGAACGCGGGCGCCGCTGTTTTTCGTCACGACCAGCGAAAACCCGTTCCGCACATTTGACGATGCCCTGCGGCACGTGTTCGCCCGGCAGGCCGACAAGATTTATCGCGTCAACAAGAAACCGGTCGAGCCACCCAAAGGCAACTTTCAGTTTGTGTGCAAGTGCGGCATGACCGGCGAGCTGCTCGGTCCGCCGAACTATCATCAATACCAGGAACGCCTCATCCGCCATCATCAACACCGGCTGCGCCACGTCCCATTCGATGTGTTCAAATCGCGCATCCAAACCATCCGTGATCCCGAAGTGATTCAAGCGTGGATCGCACAAATGAGCAGCGTCAACGAGTACGAATGTCTGCTCGATTCCGAACCCAAGACCTTCCCGGATCTCGCGGCTCTGCAGCATCATTTTGTCGAAGCCCACAAAGACGCCATGATCCAACAAATGGACGAAATCGTTCTGACCGGCCACGCTTCGCGAGCCGTGGCTGATGATCGCATCCACGAGACCATCCGTTTCCATTGGCAATCCGAACGAAGATTCCCTCTCAAAACCGCCAACGAACTACGGCCCCAGCTCCAAAAAGCAGAGTTGCACTTCTTCAAACACAACAAATCCGGCATCACCTACGTCAGCAGCATCCGTCCCCGACGGTTCGATCACGGGCAAGTGCTGACCGACCATGTCCGCAACATCGTGACCTTTTTGCGCGAACACGAAGGTTGCACCCGCAAAGACTTGCTGGAACATCTCGTCAAAACCAGCCCGGCTCCGAAAACCTTGCCGGCGACCGATTCCGCCGCGCCGACGCCACCGCCGACTGTCGAACCGTCCAACAAGGAAGAATTGCTGCTTTCAGACCTTCATTGGCTGGTGCAAGATGGATATGTTGTGGAGTTCGCGGACGGCAGATTGTGGGCGTTGCCCGATCGTCCACCCAAGCCAGCGGAACCGGTGACGCCGCCACGCGAGCCCACTGTCGAAACACCGCCTTCTCCCGCGCCGGCTGCTGAATCAGTTGAATCGCAACCAGTGTCGTCGGAATGAATGCCCCGCAGAGACCGAAGATCGTAGTCTCCAAACAAGACCGCACACTCACTGTTCTCGCCGGCGACACAATCCTCCTGCAGGCACCGGTTGTGACCGGCAAGAATCCTTCCGACAAGGAAGTCGAAGGCGACATGGCCACTCCCGAAGGCGAGTTCTACATTTGCTACAAGAATCCGGACAGCACATATCATCGGTTTCTCGGTCTGAGCTATCCGAATGTCGAAGATGCGGAGCGCGGCCTGAAAAGCGCCCTCATCACGCCCGACGAAGCCACCCAAATTCGCCAGGCCATCGCCAAGCAAGAGTGTCCTCCATGGAAAACCAAATTGGGGGGCGAAGTTGGCATCCACGGCCCGTGCCCCAACGTGACATGGACGCACGGCTGCATTGCGATGAGCATACCGGACATCGAAACGCTCTGGTCGTTGGTGGATATCGGCGACACGGTGAACATCCTGCCCTCGCGTCCAGGCGGACAGCTTTCTTGACCCGTGCCGGCGGATGATGTTTTACTTCACTCACGGATGGAACAAACCGACACATCAACCACCCGCCCGTCCAAGTTGCGGAGAAAACTTCTCGACGCGGCTCATCACCTGTTCGGCCACGAGCACCTTCTGAAGCGCCCCGTCTTCGTCGTCGGCTGCGGTCGCTCCGGCACCACGATCCTCGGGGAAATGCTCTCGCATCATCCCCAACTCGCCTATCTCAACGAACCCCGCCGCATCTGGCGCCTTGACCCGCGCACCGACGTTTGGGCGGACGACGCGAGAACCAACAACGCCCGGCTGACGCTCACCGCCGCCGACGTCACACCCGAACTGGCCGGCCGGCTTCGCTCCAAATTCGCCCTCGAAGTCAAAATCCAGAAAGGCTCGCGTCTCGTTGAAAAGCTTCCCGCCAACAGTTTCCGCGTCGCCTACATCCGGGCCATTTTCCCGGATGCCATCTTCGTTCATCTCATTCGCAATGCCTTCGACGTGGCTCAGTCCATCCAGAAAATGTCCCAAGCCGGCAAGTGGGCGACCGAAGAACATTTCCGCTGGGAACTGATCGTGTCCGAAGCCAAACGCCACGGCGAATCTCACTTGGCCGAATCATGCACGGATAGCTTTCTCCGCGGCCTGCTCGAATGGCGCGTCACGGTTCGAGCCGCCCGGCAATCTTTGCTGGCACTGCCTCCGGACCAGTGGACGGAAGTCCGCTACGAAACCCTCTGCGCCCAACCCGGTGAAGTCTGCGCCGACCTCGAACGCTTCATCGGCGTGCCCGTGGATGAAACCATGCGACGGTTCGCTGCCGAATACATCGCGTTGCCGCCAGCCAAGAAGCCTACCGTCACCATCACTCCCGTTGTCCGCCAATTGGTGGGCGACCTGATGACCGAACTCGGTTACCCGCTATGACCGGGGACGCGACAAACTCCTCGCCCATATTCATCGTGGGTTGCAGCCGCTCCGGCACAACCTTGCTGCGATTGATGTTGACCAGTCACCCTGACATCTGCATCCCGCCCGAAAGTGATTTCATCCCGGCACTATGCGGCAAGTGGCGGAACCGCCCGGCACAATCCGCGGCTGACATCGAAGCGCTGATCGCCGAGCTCACCGGCCACAACCCCAAGCTCGCGGAGTGGAAACTCGATCTGACCGGCCTCCGTCAACGACTCGCCGGGCTTCTGCCCTTCCATCTCCCCATCTTCATCGCCGCCGTGTACCAACAGTACGCCTCACAAGTCTCACCCGCCGCCAAACGCTGGGGCGACAAGAATCCCCAATACTGCGAGCATGTCGGGCTGATCCTTGAACTGTTCCCGTCAGCCCAAATCATCCACATCATCCGGGATGGTCGCGCGGTCTATAATTCCTTCATCAAAGCCAACCGGTCACACGGCAGCGTCTATCCTGAAGCGCCCGAACGCGCCGCTCGATACTGGCGCAACTCCTTGCTCCGCGCCCGCCGTTTCCAAACCCATCCCCGCTACATCGAACTCCGCTACGAATCACTCGTGACCAACTCCGAGGCCGAACTGCGCCGCATCTGCGATTTTCTCGGCATCACCTGCTTGCCCGATCAAATGCTGAACTACCCCGAGTTGAATCGCGCCCGGCAACTCGTGCCAGCTTCCCGTCTCGAATGGCACAGCGCCACCTTGCGCAGCCCCGATTCCGGCAAGATTTCCGAATGGCGCGCCGAACTGGCCCGCTCGAAAACCTTGGCCTTCGAGCTTTGCGCCGGACACGATCTGTGGGCCAACGGTTACGAACTGACCTTCCCGGCCAGCCGGTCCGCCCTGCTCAACAGCGCCGTCCGCCGCGTTCTCAAATTGTTCTCGCCACGCAAACCGAGGAGGAACAAGTGATCATCACCGACAAGTTCGTGTACATCCACCAGCCCAAAACCGGCGGCACATTCGTGACGACCGTCCTCAAGCGGGTTCATCGCTCCCAACGCGGCTTGGCCGGCAAGATTGCCGACGCGATTGTCCGCCAAGGCCGCCCGGCCGGCTACCTCAACATTCTCCAACACGGCAAATGCCGCGAGATCCCGCCCGTGCATCAGGGAAAACCGATTGTCGCCGCCATCCGCAACCCGTTCGACCGTTACGTGTCCCAATACAACTTCGCCTGGTGGAAATCGCATCCGGAATCATTCGGCGATGCCTCCGCCGTCCTCGCCCGGTACCCTCATTTCCCCAACTTGAGCTTCGAAGAATTCGTCGAACTGGCCAACACGCTTTGGATACCGGTGAAAAATGACCACTATGACTACGCCCACGCACCGGGCCGCCAGACCTGGCATTTCATGGATTATTTCTGCCGTCATCCCCGCGAAACCTTTGCCGCGCTCGATGATGCCTCCATCGCCGCGCAATCCTACCGGTCGGATATCTACCCGGTCACATTCCTCAAGACCGAGTCGCTCAATGCCGACTTGCACCGGTTTCTTCTGCAGAACGGTTATTCCGAGCAACACATCCACTTCATCCTCACCGAACAAAAGATCCACCCGAAACGCGGGGACAAACGCAAAGACGCGCCGTGGGAGAAGTTCTTCTCCACCGAACTGCGGCAACTGATTCGGCACAAGGAACGCGTGCTGTTCGATCTGTTCCCGGAATTTGAGAGATGACGATGCGCAACGTGCTCATCATCGGATCCGGCCGCAGCGGCACCAGCGCGTTGACCGGCACGCTGGCGCAGGCCGGTTACTTCATGGGCGAACACTTGTACGACGGCCGACACAGCAACCCCAAAGGATTCTTCGAGGACAAAGAGATCAACCGCATCAACGAGGAAATCATCGCCGCCGTCATACCGGCCCGGCCGCGGTTGCTCGGTCGTTGGTTCTTCCGGGACCGCCCGGAAAAAATGCAGCGCTGGCTGGCCCGTGTCCCTGTGGGAACGGAGATCCCCACTCCTGCCGGTATCGCTGGCCGGATTCAGACGCTTGTCGGCCAGCGGCCCTACTGCTTCAAAGACCCTCGCTTTTGCTACACCTTGCCGGTCTGGAGGCCGTTCACGGCGGACGCCTGTCATGTTGTCGTGTTCCGTGAGCCGCTCGCCACCGCCCGCAGCATCGTGAAGGAAGTTGGTGAGATGAAGTATTTGCGGAGTCTGTCCTTGAACCTGGAGCAGGCCATCGAAGTGTGGACGTTGATGTACCGCCACGTTCTCGAACAACATCGCCACTGCGGCGACTGGCTGTTCCTGCACTACCGTCAACTGCTTGATGGCACCGGCTTGAATCGGCTCGAACACTTTACCGGAGCCAAGGCCGACCGGTCATTCATGGACAAGAACCTCCAACGGTCGTCCGCCGACGGCGCGATTCCTCCCGCCGCCGAAAATGTGTACCGGCAACTCTGCGATCTGGCATCGTATTCCCCGACATGACCTGCACTGTCATCATCTGCACGTTCAACCGCTGCGACAGCCTTCGTCAGACGTTGGAGTCACTGTGCCGCCTCGAAGTGCCCGGAGACGTTGTGTGGGACGTGGTGGTCGTGGACAACAACTCCACAGACGCCACACCTGAAGTGTGCCGGAGTTTTGCAGATCGGTTGCCGCTGCGCCGGATATTCGAACCGGCACAGGGATTGAGCCATGCGCGCAACGCCGGCACGCGAGCCACAGAGGGCGACTTGGTGATTTTCACGGACGACGACGTGGATGTGGAGCCGGGATGGCTGAATGCATTCTGTCAGGCCGCGCAACGACATCCTGATGCCACGTTCTTTGGCGGGAAAGTCCTGCCGCGATGGGAAACACCGCCACCGAAATGGGTGGAAGAAACCTCCGCAGCCGTTATCCCCGGCGTCACCATGCACTACGACCGCGGCGACCAAGAACGTTACCTGACCGGCCGTGACCCTACGTTCTTCGGCGCGAACATGGCCTTCCGCAAGTCTGTGCATTTTGCGGAACGATCATTCCTCACAAGTGTAGGGTTCAGCGGGGGGCAGTCGGTCCCACATGAGGAAACGGCGTTCATCAAGTCGTTGATGGCAGCGGGGCATCGCGGCGTGTATGTGCCGGCCGCCACCGTCCATCATCGCAACCCACCCACACGGGCCACGGAGGAATATGTCCGCAAATGGTTTCGCGGTTCCGGCATGGGTCGGGTCCGGTTGGGTTGGGTCAAACCGCGCTGCATGGTGGCCGGTGCGCCGTTGTCAGCGTGGTGGTCTTATCTCACAAACAAGATCAAGTACCACCTCACGCGCCGGTCTGGTTCCAGTCGCACCTGGGTCAAAGCCTTGCGCAAAATGTCCACCGCCGAAGGCGTGATCGAAGAATTCCGCCGACAAGTCCACCGTTGACGGTGTCCCAGCCGGGTCTTTAGCATGACTGGCGCAACAAAGGAGATTGTCATGCCCAAGTTTCTTCACACCCGTATCCGCGTCAGCGACCTCGACCGATCCATCAAATGGTACGAGCAACTGGGTTTTCAATGCACCCGGCGCACCGACAAATCGCCGGCCGGCAACCAACTGGCCTTTCTGGAACTGCCCGGCAACGAACACTTTCTCGAATTGTGTTACTCGCCCGATTACAAGCACCGTTGTCCCGAGGACCTGATGCACACGGCCATCGGCTACTCCGATCTCATTGCCAAGTGCGATGAACTGGAAAAGAACGGCTACGTCATCTGGCCGGACGGCTGGCGCGAGAAGTTTTCCTCCGGAAAGAGCAAGATGGCTTTCGTCACCGACCCGGACGGTTACGAAGTGGAACTGCTCGAACGCGCCTGAACCAGACTGTGCAGCAAGATTCGACCGCCCATGTGACCTCTTCACGACTCCCAAAGAAATCACCGCAATCAGAGCCGCAGCCGGTGCGTCCCGCTGTGTACATCGCGGCCGGTGTTGGCTTGGCGATCTTCGTCGCGCTGATTGCGTTCCGTAATGCGGGAACACAGCCGGTCGTGGAAGAACCGGATACGCCCCCGCCAACAGCCGTTCTCCCGCGACCGCGCCCGTCGCGCCTGTCGCCCGACATTCCGCTCGATGCCGATGAACCGGTCAATGAACGCATCCCTGAGCGGGTTATGCAACCGGCGCGCTCGGATTTTTCGGCAACCCCCAGCATGGAACTCGACCGAGCTTTCGTGGCTGACATCCAAAAGATCAAAGCGGCAGGCGTGGATGAAACATTGATCGTTCACGCGATTGTCCGCCAGTTCCATCGTCAAACGGAAGCCATGCAAGCGCTGGGCATGGGAGCGGAGCCGGGTTTTGAAGACATCCGGGCTGCCAAACGCAAAGAATGGGTGGACGGTTTGTTGTCACCCGGCGCGTATGAGCGATGGGCGAATCGCGGCGACCCGGCGGAGCGCGCACCGGCCAGCGAACTGTTGCCGCCTCAGTTGGTGGGTCAGCTTCAATCGCTGCGCACCAGCGGCGTGGATGAAACCATCTTGGCGCACATCGCCGCCACGCAAATGAGCGATCAATTCAAGGCCCGCATGAAACAAATGCACGACCAAGTCATGGCAGGGACGTTACCGGCCGACCAGTACCGCTCGTGGCAACTGATCGAGACATACCGGGGACAGGAGGAAAAGGCGATTGTCGGGTCGCTCGGGACAGCGGCTTATGACCGCTGGAAGAAACAAGGATTGTTCCGCTTCGGCGCCGACATCGCCGTCAGCGGGCTGACCGAACAACAAGCGGAGACTTATTACGCGCTGCACAAAGAATGGCAGCAGCAACTCCGGGCCGTTGCCGGAGCACGCCTCAACGCGGACGACCTATCGTCGGAGGCATCGAGGCTCGAATCGGAGTTCCGCGCCCGCCTGCATGCGACTTTTGGCGATGAAGTAGTCCGCAGGCTTCCCATCAGGTGATGATTGTCACCCGCGCATCGCTTCGAGTAGCATGGCCGCATGACAACGAAATCTGCTTCTGCTTTCGATCGTCCCAATGTTCTGCTCATCTGCTGTGATCACTTGCGGGCCGACTGGCTCGGATGCAACGGGCATCCGATTGTGCAGACGCCGCAAATTGACAAACTCGCTTATGGCGGCGTGAACTTTCAATCGGCGTTCTCGGAATGTCCCGTGTGCGTGCCGGCTCGGCGCATCCTCATGACCGGCATGGGGCCGTACCGTATTCACATGAATATGAACAAGGACACCCAGCCGTTCCCCGAGGGACCCAAGCTTGCCGAACTGATGACCCGGTCGGGTTATCAGACGTTTGCCTCCGGCAAGCTGCACACCTGCCCGCAACGCAACCGAATTGGATTCGAAGACGTCGCCCTCAACGAAGAAGGACGCCGGCAAGGCGGCTTGCTGAAGGACGACTACGAGGCGTGGCTCGAAGAACGCGGTCTGCTGCACCAAGCCTGGTCGCATGGTCTCGGCAACAATGAATACGGCCTGCGCATGAACCCGTTGCCCGACAACGCGACGACAACACACTGGACGGCGCAACGAGCGATGGAGTTCGTTCAACGCCGCGATCCAACCCGCCCGTTTTTCTTGTACGTCAGCTTTGACAAACCGCATCCGCCCATCGTCCCACCATCTTCCTACTATGAACTTTACCGGGATGCGGAGTTCCCGGCTCCCGTCATGGGCGAATGGCTGTCCACGAAGATACCTTCACGGATCCTTGGCACTCGCGACTCCAACAACTACGACGATCTGCTTCGCAATCCCGCGATCATTCAGCAATCGCTGCGCGGATTTGCCGCCATGATCACCCATATTGACAGCATGATCGGCCAGATCATCGGAACTCTCCGGGAGGCTGGTCAATACGACAACACCTGGATCATCTTCACCAGCGACCACGGCGACCAACTGTTCGAGCATGGCCACTTCGCGAAGGGCGATTTCTTCCGTGGTTCCACCAACGTTCCCCTCATTGTCCGCCCCTCGAATCGCTGGCGCTCGGAACACGGCTTTGTCGGCGGCCGCGTCAACAGCGCGACCCCGGCCGGATTGGCTGACATCATGCCCACGATTCTCGACATAGCCGGCTTGAAGATGCCCGGCAACGTGGAAGGCCAGAGCCTGTTGCCGTTGGCGCAACGCGGCCGGGGAAAGTTCCGCCCGTACACATTTGGCAATTGCATGACGGTCTATGGAGTCAGCGACGGACAACACAAGTATCAATGGTTCGGCGACGATGACATGGAGTTTCTTTTCGACACGCACACCGATCCGCTTGAATGCCATGACCTGTCAGAACTTCCATCTCACCGGGAGATTCTCATCCGCCTGCGAACAGCTCTGATTGATTGGATGGCCGCGCACAACGACCCGCACGTCAAAGCCGGCAAGTTGAGGCCCGCAAAACCCAATCTCCCCCGTCTTGCCGAGGGCAAAGCCGTCAACAACTGGAACAATCGCGGACGGCATTGACCACAGGTTGGCGGCAGCCGCGCTACGGGAGGATTTGCTTCAGGTACCGGCCCGTGTGAGAAGCGGGGCTGTTGGCCACGGTTTCCGGCGTGCCTTCGGCCACAATGCGACCGCCGGCATCGCCACCTTCCGGACCCAGGTCAATAATCCAGTCGGCGCTTTTGATGATGTCGAGGTTGTGCTCGATGATTAACAGAGTATTGCCGGCGTCGCGCAATTTCGTCAGCACTTCCAGCAGTTTGGCGATATCGGCGAAGTGCAGCCCCGAGGTTGGCTCGTCGAGGATGTAGAGCGTGCGACCGGTGGCCTTCTTGGCCAACTCACCGGCCAGCTTGATCCGTTGCGCTTCGCCGCCGCTCAGCGTGGTGGCCTGTTGGCCCAGATGAATGTAGCCAAGTCCCACGTCCTGCAACGTATGCATGATGTCGCGGATCTTGGGCACGGCGCGGAAAAACTCATCCGCTTCGTCCACCGTCATCCCCAACACATCGGCTATGTTGCGGCCTTTGTAGGTAATCTCCAGAGTTTCGCGGCTGTACCGTTTCCCGCCGCAGTGCTCGCAGGTTACGTACACGTCGGGCAGAAAGTGCATTTCGATTCGGATCACGCCGTCGCCCTGGCACGCTTCGCAGCGACCGCCTTTGACGTTGAAACTGAACCGACCGGGTCCGTACCCGCGCACTTTGGCGGCCGGCAACTGGGCGAACAGCGAGCGGATATGATTGAACGCATTGGTGTACGTGGCCGGGTTGGATCGCGGCGTGCGACCGATGGGGGCCTGGTCAATCACGATCACCTTGTCCAATTCTTCTGCGCCAGTGATCTCGTCGTGCGCGCCCGGCTTCTCTTTGGCCCGGTAAAATCGCCGAAACAGCGCCCGTCGCAAGATGTCATCCACCAACGTGCTCTTGCCGGATCCGCTGACACCGCTCACGCACGTCAACAGTCCGAGCGGGATGCGAACATCAATGTTCTTCAGATTGTTCTCACGCGCGCCGCGCACCGTGAGCCAGCCCTGCTTGGGTTGTTGGCGTGTCTTGGGAACGCGAATCTGCAATTCACCCCGCAGATACGCCCCGGTCAGCGAGCGGGGATTGTCGAGAACCGCCGTCAAAGATCCCTCAGCGATGACCTGTCCGCCGTGGACGCCCGCGCCGGGACCCAGGTCAACAATGTGGTCGGCGTGGCGTATCGTTTCTTCATCGTGCTCCACCACAATCACCGTATTGCCCATGTCGCGGAGCCGCCGCAGGGTGTCGAGCAGCCGCTGGTTGTCGCGCTGATGCAAACCAATGCTGGGTTCATCCAGGACGTAAAGCACGCCCACCAGCCCGGCGCCGATTTGTGTCGCCAGCCGGATGCGTTGCGCTTCGCCGCCGGACAGTGTGTCACTGGCGCGGTCGAGAGTCAGATACCCCAAGCCGACATTTTCGAGGAACTGGAGACGGGATCGGACGGCTTTGAGTACTTCCGCGGCAATCTGTTGTTCCTGCGGTGTCAGCGAAAGCCGCGCGAAGAACTTGCCGGCTTCTTCGACGCTCAACTTCGTCACGTCCACGATGGATTTTTCGCCAACGGTGACTCCCAGACTTTCGGGACGCAACCGGGATCCCCTGCAATCCGGGCAGGTTGTGCCGATCATGAACTGCGAGAGCCGGTGCTTGGTGAACTCGCTGTCGGTTTCGGCATAGAGACGCTCCAAGTTCGGCAACACTCCCTCGAATGGTTTGGACATCTTGCGCCACGCGCCTTTGCGCCAATAGGTGAACTCGATTTCTTCCGTGCCGGTGCCGTGGAGAATGGCTTTCTGGACCTTCTCCGGCAGGTCCCCGAAAGGCACTTTGAGATCCACTGCGTAATGCTTCGACAAGCCGCGCAGGAGCATCTTGTAATAGATCAACAGCCGACGGCTGCCTCGCCGCCAGGCGGTGATCGCGCCGTCATCAAGTGATTTGGCCTTGTCCGGCACGACAAGGTCAGGATCAAAATAGAGTTTCGTGCCAAGTCCCAAGCACGTTTTGCAGGCGCCATCCGGCGCGTTGAAGGAGAAATGGCGGGGAGTAAACTCGCCGTAACTGATGCCGCAGTCGGGACAGGCGTTGAGGTTGCTGAAGAGCCGCTCCTCCCACGGTTGGGTGACCGGCGTCGTCAACGAACGGAACAGCGCCACGACCATGCCGTTTCCCCATTTCAGGGCGGTTTCCACCGAGTCAGCCAGCCGCGGGCGCGCTTTCGGCGAAACGACCACCCGATCCACGATGAGCTCGACGGTGTGCGCGCGTTTCTTGTCGAGTTTGATGTTGTCGGAAAGTTCCACGACCTCGCCATCCACGCGGGCGCGAACAAAGCCTTCGCGTTTCATGCGGGTGAACACGTCGCGAAACTCGCCCTTCTGCCTCCGGACCAGCGGGGCCGCCAGCATGAGTTGCGTCCCTTCCCCCAACGCCATCATGCCATCCACGATCTGGGAGGCGCTTTGATGAGAAATTGGCTTGCCGCACTTGTGACAGTGCGGATGCCCGATGCTGGCATAAAGCAACCGGAGATACTCGTAGATTTCCGTGGTCGTCGCGATCGTAGAACGAGGATTTGACCCGGCGGTGCGTTGTTCGATGGCGATGGCAGGTGACAGCCCTTCGATGTAATCCACGTCCGGCTTCTGCAGTTGCTCGAGAAACTGACGGGCGTAGGCGGACAGACTTTCGACATATTTGCGCTGTCCCTCGGCGTAAATCGTGTCAAATGCGAGACTGGACTTACCGGAACCGCTTAACCCAGTGAAAACGATGAGTTTCTCACGCGGCAACGTCAGATGGACGTTCTTGAGGTTATGTTCACGGGCACCGGCAACGATGATGGACTGGGTGGCCATAGTGGGCTCTGGTTCTGTCAATTTGGCTAAAATTGCATCTTACCGGCCATACACGGGTGTTGGCAGCACAAAAACTCCTCTCCAATCCGCTGGCATATCACCTGCTTAGAAACTCTCGCCACGAAATAGTTCGTGCACAGGACATACAAACCCAGAAGGGGAAAGGGACAGGGACATGGACGCTACAACGATAGAATTCCAAGGTGTTCTCATGAATGAATCCGAACAAAACCTCGAACAGCTCCGCAAACAATTGGAGGCCTTGCACCAGAACCTCCGCACCGTGCGCCACGGCATCAACAACCACGTTGCCGTGATCATGGCGATGGCCGAATTGAGCCAGCGCAACCCGGCTCAATGCGCCAAACT
>CAZEQV010000017.1:0-6163 GCA_964514435.1 uncultured Verrucomicrobiota bacterium | reverse complement strand
AAACTGAGCCAGTTGTGCCTGGAGAAAGCGCCTCAAATCGCGGCCGCTGTCGGCAATTTCACGGAGCTGTTTGAGGGCGCCCTAAAGATCCAGCAGGACCTTCGCGCCCAATCCGCCGCTTAAGCACCGCCCTGAGTTGTCCTGATTCGCTGGCGCAGTACCCCTTCTGCGCACAAAGATGATGATGGCAGCCGCGTGTCTTACAGATGCGCGGCTGTTCTCATTTCAGCCACAACCGGCTCCATTTGCTCTAACTGCTCTTCGATCGTGACCGCCGTGGATTGCACCCGGCACAGTTGCGCGTACAAACCGTCCGCCGCCATCAACTCATCATGGCATCCGCGCTCAATGACCTCACCGGCCCGAATCACCAGAATCAAGTCGGCGCTGCGAACCGTGGACAACCGATGCGCGATGACAAAACTGGTGCGATTCACCATCAACCGCTCCAACGCTTCCTGAATCAATCGTTCCGTGGCGGTATCCACACTGGCCGTCGCCTCGTCGAGGATCAATATGGGCGGATCCTTCAACAATGCCCGCGCAATGCTCACCCGCTGTTTCTCCCCCACGCTCAGTTTGACACCCCGCTCGCCCACGTGCGCCTCGTACCTTTCCGGCAGCCTTATGATGAATTCGTGACAATTCGCTGCTTGCGCCGCCGCCTCCATTTCCTCCTCTGTGGCGCCCAACCGTCCATACATGATGTTCTCGCGAATTGTGCCGTTGAACAAGAACGGCTCTTGCGATACGACCCCGATTTGACGGCGCAACGACTCCAACGTCACGTTCCGGATATCTATTCCATCCACCAAGATTGCCCCGCCGGTCACGTCGTAGAAACGCGGAAGCAGATTCACGATCGTTGTCTTGCCGGCGCCCGTGGGTCCCACCAGGGCAACGGTCGCACCCGGCGGCACATGAACCGACAATCCCTTCAGCACCGGCAAACCTTCCCGGTACTCAAAGCACACATCGCGAAACTCGACTTCGCCGCGAACCGGATTCGCTTCCCCCAACACAATGGCGCCGGACTTCGCCCGCACTTCCTCGTCCGCGTCCAAAATGTCGAATACTCTTTCCCCGGCGGCGCGTCCCGCCTGAAACATTTGATTCAGACCGTGCAATCGCCCTACCGGATCATAGAACATCATCAGGCAACTCAGAAACCCCACAAGACTTCCCAGTGACATCTCACTGTTGATCACAGCGTATCCACCCACTCCGATCACAATCACCCGTCCTATCCCTGAACAAAAGTCCATCGCCGGATTGTAAATGGACCAAGCGCGCATGACCCGTAGCGTGGCCAACCGAAGCGCACCGGCTTTGTCCTCGAACCGTCCCGTTTCGTGTCGTTCCCGGCCGAATCCTTTGATCTGGCGGATTCCTTGAAGATTATCGTGCAGCAAGGCGTTCATCTCGGAAGTGGCCGCCCGCACCAGCCGATACCTTCCGTGAGCCGTCGTGGTGTAAATGATCGCCCCCACGACCAGCAACGGGATCGGCGCCATTGCCCACAACGCCAGCCGTGAGTCGAACCAGAACAACATCAAACCCACACCCAAAATGCTCAGAACGGAAACCGTCCCCTGCTCGATCCCGTCAATCAGCACCCGCTCCACCGCATTCACATCGTCTATGACCCGCGTCATCAAATCACCGGTTGTCCGAGAATCATAGTAACTCACCGGCAACCGTTGCAGCTTGTCATAAAGGTCCCGACGCATGTCAAAAATCACCTTTTGCTCGAACGTGTTGTTCAACTGAATCCGCAACATGTTGAATCCGTCCCGAAGCAGAAAGGCCAACAACAACGCACCGGCCACGGGCCACACCCATTCGGATTTGCCCTGCGCGATCACATCATCAATCACATACTTCGTCAGCCACGGGAAAGCCAAGCCGGTCAAGGTGGAGAAGATCGCACAGGCCATCGTGGCTACCGCATACCACCGGTACCGGCCCACATAACCAAACACGCGCACAAATATCTCGCGCGCGCTGCGTCGTCTCGTCACAACCGATTCATCCCGTCCGGCAATTTTGGTTCCTCGCATGGTGACGGTACACTAACTAACTTCGGAGGTAATTGCACCGCATTCCTGCACAGCCACCCACATTTCTGAATGGCGCAGTTGCCAGTAACGTGCTAAACGTTCACCACGAAGAAAGGAAGTCATGAGTGTCTTGCCAAGACTCGCTGTTGCCATGTTTGCATCTTTCGCACTGCTCGTTTCGCCCCACGTCCTCGCCCAACTCAGCCCGATGAAGATCAGCGTTGAGGTCATGTCCAAGACATCACCACCCGACCCGAAGTCCAAAGAAGTCACCGGCAAGAGGAGTTTGTTCATCACTGTGCGAAACCAGTCCAACAAACCGATCGAGAGCGCCACCCTCAAGTACTACATCTTCGGCAATGACCTATCTGAAGCCGGCAAGAAGGCGGAAGAACGCATCACCTATATCTTGGTGAGCCGGGAAGAATCGCTGGATCTAGCACCGTTCAGTTCGATGGTTATCACATCCAGTACCGCCAACTTGAGGTTCTCCCAACCGCGTTGGGAAAACCAGAGCGGCAAGAATGTGCTCAGACCCGGCTCCGGCAAGGCGTATCTTGGATACGGCGTGGAAGTTGCTAA
This sequence comes from uncultured Verrucomicrobiota bacterium, assembly GCA_964514435.1. Classification (GTDB taxonomy): domain Bacteria; phylum Verrucomicrobiota; class Verrucomicrobiia; order Palsa-1439; family Palsa-1439; genus CAZEQV01. The sequence continues at coordinate 3,521 of CAZEQV010000017.1, read as the reverse complement.
AGACGGAAAGAACATTGCTGAGCTTTTTGAGCCGAAGGACCTGAAAACTAAAGTGGCCGATGCATTCAAGGCCAACTGAAGGACCACATACGATGAAAATCCTCGTTCTCTTTTGCCGTTCACTTGCTGTCCTGGCGTTCTCAATAGTGACCGCAGACGCATCCGAAGTGTCCAAAATCGCGGCGCCCTTTCAGAACAACGCCACAGGATCGTTCGCGGCCGGAAAGGCTCGCAGTGTCATTCTCGCTTCAAAATCCCGACTCTTGGTCAAAGCGACCGGGCTGGAACCATCCACCAACTATACCTTCTACGCCGATGACCGTCCCATTCTTACGTTTGTGACCAACAGCCGCGGTCGAGGACGCATGAAGTTCACCACGCCACAGACCTCCACTTCGCTGCTGCTCAATTTCGATCCGCGCGGAAAGACCCTGCGAATCAACAACAGTACCGATGACATTCTTACCTCGGTGCATTCCGGTCCCGGCGAATCGCCAGGCATTCGCGTCCTCGAACGCACGGACTTTACCGGAACCCAGCCCGGCAGCAAAGTGAACGTCAAGTTCACACTTCGCTCTGATGGGCACAGCAAGTTCACTGTTCAACTGGAAGGTTTCGCGGCCGGCAGCTATCTCCTCTTCGTGGACGGCCTCCAACGCGCCACAATCACCGTACCGGCCAGCGGCTCCGGCAAGGTTGAATTTGATTCCCTGGCCGAACCGCCCAAACTCCCGCTCGACTTTGATCCCCGCGGCAAACAACTGGACATCCTTTTCAACAACGTTCTTGTTGCCACCGAAAAACTGGTCGCTGAAGCCAGCGGTGTGAATGTCTGCAAGTTCACGCTCCGGGAGAAAACCCTCACCGCTACGCCAGCCGCAGCAGGTGGCCGCGCCGAAGCCCGGTATCGCCTCCGCGACGATTGCGAGGAAGATTTCCGCGTCCAGATTGAGGACGTGCCCGCAGGGCTCTACGATCTCCTTGTTGATGACATACCGCGAGGCACCATCAGCGTCGTCAGCACCAACGGCGGTACTGAGGGTGAAATCGAGTTTGACACCGATGCCGATGAACCCCACGAAATCTACCTCACGTTTGACGCTTCGGCAGCCGACTTCACGATTCAAAGGGCCGGTACAATCTACTTCCAAGGGAAGCTTACCGGCAAACCCGGCGATGCGGATTGCGACCTCCAAGAAACCGAGTTGCCGCTGTTCAACACTGGCGCGGACTCCGATGCCAAAGGCAAAGCAAGGTTCCGTCAAGATACGGATTGCGACCGCGATTTTCGCGTGGAGATTGAGAACTTGCCCGCTGGTGAGTACAAACTACGCGTGGCCGGCATTGAACAAGGCACCATAACCGTCGCGCTTGACCTGGGCGAAATGGTCGGCCACATCGAGTTCGACACGGATCCTGACCAGCCCGGTGAGATTCTGCTGACTTTCGACCCGCGCGGCCAACTCATCGAAATCATTCAAGACGGAACAGTGTACCTGTCACGAACGTTCCCAGACTGATTCATGCGTTCTTCGGAGTCCGAGTCTTCTCGTAGAGCCGCAGGACATTGCCCTCCATGTCCTCAAACTCCGATAGCCAGAATCCGTACTCAGACCGCGGTTCAAAGTGAAATCGCGCGCCCAACACCTTCAGCTTTTCGGCGACCGCTTTAATGTCGGTGACCTCGACGCTGAATTTGATCGTGGTGCGCCCGGGATTGGCGCCCTCGAAATGTTCCGGTTTGCCCTGATGCAGCGCGAAATGAGTCCCCTCGCCCATCGCATATTCCACCCACCATTTGGCATTCACGACCGGCTTTCCAAGTTCCAACGCTTGCTCGTAAAACGCCCGCATCTTCGCCAAATCACGGCAATAGATGAACACGCAATTGATCCGCTTGATCTTCATGATAAATCCTATTTCAGGTTGAAAACACTGGCGGCCCTGACGGATGCCTCCACCAACGGACGCTGAAAAATGCCGATGCCAATCATCGCCACCATGCACAAGATCAATCCAAACCTGACCGGAGCGCTGACCGGTATGGTTACCTCATCTTCCGCATCCTGCAGATAGATGGCGCGCCCGATGTTCAGATAGAAATACAGCGACACCACCACCGCAGCCGCACCAATACCGGCAAGCACGTAGTAGTGCCAGTCGAACCGGGCGCGCTCGATCACCGCCGCGAATAACTGAAACTTCCCGAAAAACCCGCTCAGCGGCGGAACCCCCGCCAGTGACATCATCGCCAGGAAAAGTGCCGCGCCAAGAATCGGCGCTCGTTTGTGCAGCCCGGAAAACTTCGAAATCTCATCGGAGCCGGTCGCATTCGTGACCGCAATGATGGCCAAAAACGCGCAAAGATTCGTGAAAGCGTATTGACCGAGATAGAACAACACCGCACCGGCACCCATCACGTTCACTGCCGCCACGCCCATGAGCATGTAACCGGCATGGCCGATGGAAGAGTAGCCCAGCAATCGTTTGATATTGCGCTGTGGAACGGCGCAAAGGTTGCCGTATAACAATGTGGCGGCTGCCAACACCAGGACCACAACCGCCCAAGTTCCTTCCACCGGCAGCAATCCGGCAAGGAACACCCGCAACAACAACGCGAACCCGGCCGCCTTGCTGCCCACGGCCAGAAACGCCGTCACCGGCGTGGGTGCGCCCTGATACACATCCGGCGCCCACATCTGGAATGGCACGCTCGCGATCTTGAAACCCAGCCCGGTAAGCACCAGCAACATTCCGCAGGTGAAAGCATTCCCCGTCACCCCACCGGCCTTCAACGTCCCCGCCAAAGTATCGAAGTTTGTTGTGCCGGTTGTCCCCAAAAGATACGCGATCCCATACACCGTGAACCCGCTCGAAAGCGCGCCGAGAATCAAGTACTTCGTGCCGGCTTCCAGCGACGGAATCTGGCGACGCAGAAAACTCGCAAGCACGTAAAACGTGATCGTGACCAATTCCATCGACACGAACAACAGAATGAAATCGTTGACCGACGCGGTCAGCAGCATACCGGTCGCGCATAGCAGGATCAGCGAGTAGAATTCGCCCACACCGGATTCGATCCGCTTGGAAAACTCCGCCCCCATCAACAACACAAAGGCTGTCGCCAACAAAAACAGTCGCTTGAAATACAACGCAAAGCTGTCCAGCCGGTACATCCCGTGAAACAGTGCGTCGTCCATCGGTTGAATCATGAAGCTATAAAGCAACGTCACCGCCACCAACGACGCCACGATCAAACCGAGCTTTCGCTTATCTGAGCAGGGACGGAACGCGTCGGTCAGAAGTGTCCCAATTCCAAGGATCACCAACAGGATTTCCAGTTGCAATGCGTACACACTCATCGGCTCTCCACCTTCGCCAGTCTCTGTGAGTCGGTCATCACAATTCGTTCCACGCTCGGCTTGATGATGTCCGTCAGCAGTCGCGGCCAGAATCCCACGACCAACAACACCACGATCAACATCACATACGGAAACTTCTGACGGAACGTGACCGCGTCC
>CAZEQV010000016.1:0-22127 GCA_964514435.1 uncultured Verrucomicrobiota bacterium | reverse complement strand
CTGGAGCCCACGATCGGGATTGAACCGATGACCTCGTCCTTACCAAGGACGTGCTCTACCATCTGAGCTACGTGGGCGAAGCTTTCGCGTTCGCATCCTGTCCCAACGGCACTGAAACAACCAACTCAGCCCCATCCGACAAAAAGACGATAAAATCTCCTGCTCGTCTTCCTGCTTTCAACCGCTCAAAAGCTCTACAACGAGAAGTGGATTTTGTCGTGTATTATTCGATTTTTGCTCTATTATCTTTAAGAGCGGTGGCGAGTATATGTATTCTTGCCACCTTGTCAACACTCTCATTGTTTTTTTAACCAGAGAATCACCCGTATAAATGGCAGCCTTCATTTCCGACCAAGATCTAGAACGTATTCGCTCCGCCAGCGACGTGGTAGAGGTAATCGGATCCTATTTCCCGCTCAAGCGCGCCGGCGCCAATTTCCGTGCGCTTTGTCCATTCCACAAGGAAAAGACCCCCAGTTTCAACGTGCATCCGGCCAAACAGATTTGGCATTGCTTCGGATGCGGAGCCGGCGGGGATGTGTTCACTTTCGTCATGAAGTATGAGAACTTGGACTTCACTTCTGCCGTTATGAAGCTCGCCGAGCGCACCGGCATCACCATTCAGACCGTCGGCGTCCCTGGCGGCAGCGGTCCCACTCGCAGCGAACGCGAGAGACTGTTCAAATTGCACGAAGACGCAGCCACCCACTACCACGGCCTGCTGCTAAGATCCCCGTCAGCTCAAGTCGCCCGTGACTATTTGAAGAAACGCAATATCTCGATGGAAACCGCCGTCAAATGGCGAATCGGTTACTCGTTGAACTCTTGGGATGGACTCATCCAATGGGCGCAGCAGCGCGGCATTGACACGATGGCTCTGGAAAAAGCCGGCCTCGTTCTTCGCTCTGAACGCGCCGACACAGGCACCGGCTTCTATGACAGATTTCGCGGCCGGCTTATGTTCCCCATCTGTGACGAACAGTCTAGAGTGGCGGGATTTAGCGCCAGAATTCTTACGAATGATAAAGATCAACCCAAATACGTCAACTCACCGGAAACCCCCATATTCCAAAAGAGCAAGATTCTATTTGGACTCCACAAAGCAAAACAGTCCATCCTTAACGAAAAATTCGCGATTATCTGCGAAGGACAAATTGACACGATTTCCTGTCATGAAGCCGGCGTTGAAAACGTCGTGGCTCCCCAAGGCACGGCTTTCACCGATCACCACGCCAGAATGCTCAAGCGATACACGGACGAGATCGTGCTGATGTTCGACTCGGATAGCGCCGGCCAAAACGCCGCCACCCGCAGCATCGAACCGCTCTTGGATATGTCCTCAAGCGGCGCCGATTGGACAAATGTCAACACCCTCAACCAACCAGGCAACGTTTTCGCCACCGGCTTGGCGATTCGCATTGCCGTCCTGCCTTCCGGTCACGACCCCGATAGCCTGATCAAGTCCGAAGGGGCCGGCAAACTAAGGCAACTGGTTACCAATGCCCCCAGTTTTCTTGTTTACTTACTCGACAGGCTGCTGTCACAGCACGACGCTTCAACGGACCGTGGTAAACTTCAGATCGCCAAGCAGATGATGGAATGGGTGTCTCGTGTGCCAAACACGGTGCTGCAGGCGACTTATGTCCGTCAGACGGCACAAACACTGGATGTTCCAGAAGGGGCCGTGTTGCAGGAACTGAAACGGGCAACCAGTGGCAGAAGACCCCAGCAAGCAGAAGAGGAATTAGTTGGCGCCGACTCCATCAAGGACGATGGCTCGAAATCGAATGCTGCCGAAACCATCCTATTACAGATGATGTTGACGGATGCTCGTGTTGTGGAACAAGCAGCGGGCAAGGTAAAACATGAATGGTTGGAAAGCGGTAGTCCTGCAGCCAGACTCATTGTCAACACCATTTCGCTATATGAAGAAGGACGTTGGAATGGACCGACCACGCTGCTCAACGAGGCGGATGAAGAAGATTCAAAGTTTATATCAGGACTGCTCATGAATCCGTCAGTGCGCGGTGATGTGTGTGTGGCATCAGGAGATTGTATTCGTACAATTGAGAAAAAATACTTGGAGAAACAGTTGCGAGAATTGAGAAATCGCTTGGCTAGTGGAACGCTGACGGTCGCAGAGGTGGTAAGCATCCAACAGCAGGCGCTTGACTTGAGAACCAAGCTGGACAATATTTCGCGCCTTTCCGCTGGAACTAGGCGCGGGTAAACGACTTCATATGGCCAAAATCAAAACCAAATCACGCTTGCCTAAAATGGAAAGTCCGCCTGAGCCGGTCAAGGCCGTTTCAGAAAAGGACGACAAAAACGAGAAGGTCAAAGATCTGATCCGTTTGGCCAAGGAACAAGGATATCTGACATACGGCGACGTCAACGATGTCCTCCCGGAGAGTATCACCTCACCGGATGAGCTTGATTCCATCCTCATCATGCTGCGTGGACTCGACATCGAGATCATTGACGCTTCTGAAGTGGACCGGTTCAAACGCGAGGCTGCCGAAGAGGAAAAGGAAGAGAAGGAACAAGCCAAAGCCGATTCTCGACTCGATATTCTTGACGACCCCGTACGGATGTATCTGAAGCAGATGGGACAGGTTCCCCTGCTCACCCGCGAACAAGAAGTCGAAATTTCCAAACGAATCGAAACCGCCGAAAATCACGTCCGCCAGATCATCAACAACTTTGGCTTCACCGCCAAAGAGCATCTCGCGCTGGCCGAACGACTGCTCTCCGGACGTGAGCGATTTGACCGTGTCATTCTCGACAAGAAGATTGACAGCCGCGAGAAATATATGCGCGTGCTTCCCCGCCTCTGCGATCAGGTTAGAAAAGCCGACGCGCGCGTGGATGCCAACTATCTCAAGGCATGCAGTTCAAGTCTCACCAAACGGGAACGGGAGAAACGTCGCCGGGAGTTCAAGAAATCGGACGTGGCACTTCAAAAACTCTTCGAGAAGTTCTACTACAAACAGAAAGTGCTCGAAGAATTTGTCGAACGCGCCAATGAAGTCCGTGACCAGTTTGACCGGGCGTTGATCGAAATCGATGACATCGAGAAACAACGCCGCACGGCCACAACCGATCCTAAGACCGCTGCGCGTAATTTGAAAGAACTGGAGCAAATGGCGCGCATGTCCACCGAGGAGTTTCTCAAAGCGCACGATGAACTCAAGACGTGGATGCGCAAGGCTGTTCAAGCCAAGAGCGAGATGGTGGAAGCAAACCTTCGCTTGGTCATTTCCATTGCCAAGAAGTACACAAACCGCGGCCTCTCGTTCCTCGACCTGATTCAGGAAGGAAACATGGGGCTGATGAAAGCCGTGGAGAAATTTGAGTACCGTCGCGGCTACAAGTTTTCCACCTACGCCACATGGTGGATTCGCCAAGCGATCACCCGCTCCATTGCCGACCAAGCCCGTACGATCCGCATACCAGTCCACATGATCGAAACGATCAACAAGCTGATGCGGGTCCAAAAGCAGTTGGTGCAAGAGTTCGGCCGCGAACCCACCCCGGAAGAAGTCGCGGAAGAAACACAAATGCCCGTGGAACGCGTCCGCGCCGTCCTGAAAATGGCACAGCAGCCAATCTCCCTGCAATCACCCATCGGCGATAGCGAGGACACCAACTTCGGCGACTTGATCGAAGACAAATCGGCCGAGAACCCTTCCAATATGGCCTCCTACTCCCTGTTGAAGGACAAACTCTCCGACGTACTTGAAACACTCACCGACCGCGAACGCAAAGTCCTTCAGCTCCGATTCGGACTCGGTGATGGCTACTGCCGCACCTTGGAAGAAGTGGGACGCCAATTCCGCGTTACACGCGAGCGTATCCGGCAGATTGAAGCCAAAGCGCTCCGAAAAATGCGGCATCCCACCCGGCTGCGTCAGGTCGCCGGCTTCTTGGAAACCCGCGAGTTCTAACAGGCCGGTTTTCCACTTCCCAACAAGCCAACGGTGGACTTATCTTAGCGTCGCCGGGCCCTTAGCTCAGCGGTTAGAGCAGGGGACTCATAATCCCTTGGTCCTAGGTTCGAATCCTAGAGGGCCCACCATCCGCCCTCGCCTTGCCAAACAACATTCCTTTGTCTAATCTCCGCCCGCCCATGGACTACATCCGACGCGCCAAAAAAATCTTCGACATCGAGATTGATTCTCTGCGGCAAATCCGCGCCAAACTCGATCACAACTTCAATCTGGCCGTGGAAACCATCGTCCGCGCCCTGGCCAATAGGGGCAAGATCATCATCACCGGCATCGGCAAGTCCGGCAATATCGGCCAAAAAATCGCGGCCACTTTCACCAGCACCGGCTCCACGAGCGTCGTCCTTAACTCCGTGGATGCCCTCCACGGCGACCTTGGGCTGATCAACGACGGCGACGTTGTCCTCGCTCTCAGCTACAGCGGCGAGACAGAGGAAATCCTGCACATCTTACCGGCCATCAAAAGGTTCGACGTCCCCATCATCACCCTCACCGCTCACCCCAAGTCCCAAGTAGCTCGCTACAGCGACATCACCATCAACGTTCAAGTCCCTCGCGAGGCCTGCCCGTTCAACCTGGCCCCCACCGCCAGCACCACTGGCATGTTGGCCGTCGGCGATGCTCTCGCGCTCTGTGTTCTCGATGCGCGCGGCTTCAAAAAATCAGACTTCGCCAAACTTCATCCCGGCGGCGCCATCGGCCGCACGATGCTTGTCCAAATCCGCGACATCATGCGCACCGGCGAGCGGCTCGCTGTCATCGCCGAGTCCAAGACCGTTCAAGACGCGCTTCTGGCCATGACCCGCGCCAAGTCCGGCACCATCGGCGTGGTAAACAAATACGGTCGCCTGAGCGGCGTGTTCACCGATGGCGATTTTCGCCGTCACATTGCCACTGATGTTTCGGTCCTCCAATTCCCCGTGCGTTCGGTCATGACCCGCCACCCGATTACCATCCGGCAGGATGCGCTGGCCGTTGAAGCTTTGCGCATTTTCCAGAAACGTCAGATTGACGATCTGGTCGTGGTGGATGAATATAAGCGCCCCGTGGGCATTGTAGATTCGCAGGACCTGCCCAAACTCAAAATCATGTAGCAACCAACCGACAGACCGAAAGGATAGTACTTCATGCCGTCAGCAAACGATCTCCGAAAAGGAATGGCCATCAAACACAACGGCGATGTCTGCGTCGTCCTCGACATGCAACATCGCACCCCCGGCAACCTGCGTGCCTTTGTCCAAGCCACACTGCGCAGCATCAAAACCGGCAAGTCAGCCGTCGTCCGTTTCAGTTCCACCGAGCCAATCGAAGTGGTCAACACTCACACCCGACGAATCGAATTCAGCTACAAAGACCATAACGGATTTCATTTCATGGATCCGGAAACCTACGACACCATCACGCTCCATGAGGAATTCATCGCCGACAACGCCAAATACCTGACCGAGAACCTTTCCGTCACACTCATGGAAGTGGAAGGAAAACCTGCCGAAATCGAGCTTCCTCCGAAAGTGCGGCTCAAAGTCATCGAGGCCCCTCCCGGCGTCCGCGGCGACACCGCCAGCAACGTCACCAAACCAGCCAAAGTCGAAAACGGTTTCGAAGTCGGCGTGCCCCTCTTCATCAATCCCGGCGACCTCATCGAAGTGGATACGCGCACCGGCAAGTATCTCAACCGCGTGTCACAATAACCCCCCGAACCGGCTTCCATCCACAGCCGCAACGGCCATGCTGCGGCTGTTTCATTTCTCGGCGGTGGCCAACACCAGTCGTTCCACACGCTTTTCCACCACTACTTCCTTTTCACCCGCCTTGCCATCGGCGTTCTCCCATCTGACCTGAACAGGAACGGGCTCCAAGAAGTAGATTTGCGCCGCTGCGTCTGCGGACACCTGCCGAACCTGCTTTCGACCATCCGCATCGCTGACCGTAATCGTCAACTTCTCGGCCGAACTCACCACCAAGCATGGCCCCGGTCGCCGCTCGGGTGCGGTGTACAGTGCCCACAGATCACCGTTCATCGCCACCGCCAACAAATCCTGTGACCCGTCTCCGTTGATATCCACAAACACCGCTGCTTGTTGACCATCAACCAGCGCATCCTTGGCTTTCAATTCCGTCTCATCCAAAATCAGCTCCCGCGCAAATCCGAACGTCCCAAACCCACGATTAAAATAAGCCATCGGATGAAGACCTTTGTAAGCCAATAACACATCCGGCCGGCCGTCATGATTGAAATCGCATTCCGCAACCGATGACACTGCCGGCTTCGACCGGCTGTGATAATCAAGTTCACCAGTATCCTGTGTCATGTCAGTCGTCTGACTCCGCAGCAACTTCGGACTGTCCGACTTCGCCACCAACTTGTCGAGCGTGCCGTCCCCGTCAAAATCGCAAACCAACTCCATCCGCACACCCAGCTTTTCCGTGTTCAGCCGCTCGCTCTTCTTCGACGGAAACATCCACCTCTGATCGCTGTCGCTGGAACGCACCACCACCACGCCCGCATCCACCACATCAATTCGTGAAACCTTGCCGGGAATGTTGCCCAGTTTCTCCTCGCCGGTAAACTTGGTGCCCCCTGTGACCGGCACCTCGGCACGCGAATCCGCTTGGATATATTTCACACATTCCACCAGCATCGCCGCGCTGCCCCCCCAGACCGCGCTGAGATCAATCGGGTCCGCCGCCACCATCCAGCGGTCCTCTTTCTTCCCCAGCGCAAACCAGTGAATCCCCATCTGCACCACCGCCGCCGGCTTTTCCCATTCGATGCTGCCGGAAGATGACGCACCGGAAAAATCCCCCCTAAACAGCAACCCCGTGGTGCTCGCCTTGGGAAAATTGTCCAGCACAGCATCCTCCGTCTCGGACACATCCAACGTCAGCGTCTGCTGCTCAGGCGCCTTGCCTTTGAGCGCTTTGACGAACTTGGCGGAGGCTTTTCCGTCCTTGGCCGGTCCGACTTCCAACTGCCAGATTTCCTTGGCTCCCTTGACTAAATCCACCGGTGTAAACCGCACATTGATCAATGCCTCTGCGGTTGCGCCGCCTATCATCACGACGGCAACAGCCCATTTGATTGTCTTTGTCATCTTCATCTGCTCCTTTGGCTGTCAGCGCACCGAAAATAGATGAAGCGGCAGAATGCCGATTCCACTTTCCACGCCGGTTCGAAATGCGTACTGGCAACGATTCTGAGGCGGGGTTTCATTGTCTCGCCACGGCACCGGCCAAGTCGAGCAATTGCTCCACCAATCCGTAGCCGTTGTCGGGAAGCGTCGTATTGCGCAGAGTGTCGAGCAGCGCGGCCCGGTCCAGCAACACTTTTTCCGCCCGAGCCTTCACCGCTTCCGGCAGCGTGCCGACTTTGAGCGCGCGCTCCACCACAATCCGCGCCTCGGCGTCCTGAATGCCCTCGCGCAACATCTCGAAGCGCTGCGTCGCCAACGCGCCGTTCGGACCCGGCACCGTGACCGCGTAGGTCGCGTGCCGGTAAAGCCGGTTGGCGCGGTTCTCCGGAAACCGGCCAATCAGGCGGCTGCTCTTTCCCGCCGCGTCAGCGACCGGCCACAAGTCCAAGCCGAGACGCGCCAAACCCACCGACTTTCGCCCGCGATGCACGCCCACCGCAATGTCCGCGATCCCGCGAAACACCACGGGCGCATCGTTGTCGTTGTGCCGGTCACGCGCCGTGTTGACAATGATCGGTTTCGGATTGCCATCCCAACCGCCGCGAATGGGCTGTTGCGCCACACCGTTGTCGGGAAACTCGCCATAGGTCCACGGCACATGCTTGGACGGTCCGCCGTACCCGTGCGTGAACACCGCCCACGGCAAGTCCGGCGCGAGTCCCTTAAAAAAGCTCACGTCCGCCTCGTTGATTTGCGAATCCGAACTGATACCGAGCCGCAACACCTCCGCCGGCAATCCCGCCTTTTTCACCACCGCCGCTGCGCCGGTCACGACCGCCTGCCACAACGCCGGCTGCTCCGGGTACCGCGGCATCTCGACCACCTCGCGCTGGCTGGTCGCATTGACGACCGTGAGCCACACCTTGCCACGAGCCGCCTCGTCCTTGTGCTCCGCCATGTACGGTTCCCACAGATTGAGAATGACCGCGCGCGGCGGCCCGCAATGTTTCACATACAACGCCAGGTAACGCTCGAAGACGGAGAAGTCCGGCACGAGCGCGCCGCCCTGCCGGCGAAACTGCACCATCCCAAACTCATTGCCAAACCATGTCCGGCCTATCACCGGCACGTAGCAGACTTTGTCCGCGAGTTGGCCCTGCAACTCCAGCGACCGCTCGATCAACTTCCAGTGCGCGTCCGAATGGACCGGCACCTTGTAATGCAGCGCCAACGTCTCCGGTGACTGCGTCGCACTCACCCACGTCGTGTAATCCTTCCGGTCCGGCAACGTGAACGCCGTCACCTTCAACTTCACCGGCACGGCCTGGCCCGCTACGGTCACGCGGCCCGCATACTCGCCCGACGGCGTGTTGGCCGGCACGCGCACGGTCAACCAGACCGGCTGCGTCGTCTGGCCCGGCTCGAACTTCTCCGCCAACCCGTCGAAGTAGCCGGGCGTCCTGCTCGTCAGCAGACCATACCGGACCTGCGGGGCGGGAATTTTACCGGCAAAATCCGATGCCATCACCGTCAGCGACGTCAACGGCGTGTCACTGCTGACGATGATCTGGCCGGAAGCGACGCCGTTGCGGGGCGCGACGATGAACACTTCGCAGCGCGCGTCCACCCGTACTTGGGCATCACCGGTAATCCGCGCCATGGGATCGGTTGACCAGACTCGAACGGCACCATCTACGGCCGACGCACCCAGAGCCAGCCCAACGGCCAATAGCAGCGCCTTCATTTCTGGAACACAGCCGGGACAATCTTCGCGCCATCCCATTCAAAGGATTGTCCGCCCACCGTCACTTTATTCCCGTCAGCCTTGATCGCCGGTGCTGTCTCGGCCAACACCAACACCACCGCCGGTGACTTTTTATCGCCCACCGTCAATTCCACAGCTTGCCGGGTAATGCCCTTCTCGGCTTTGCCGGCTTCTTTCGCGCCGACCGCCACAATCACCAGGTCCGCGCCGGAGGCTTGGCTCATGTCCACCGCGAGCGTGTTGCTGCCGGCGGTCAACAGGAAGCTGCCATCTTTGCCGGCCACGTAATGCGTGGGCGAACCGGTGCCGGCATCCAACTGGGTGCGAATGCCGTTGCCCCAAATGCGGAGCCGACCGGCCCGGCCGCTGGCGGGTCCGTCCTTCGCTTCATAGTAACCTTTCGGCCCGTATTCGAGCAGATGAGTGACGATGATGTCGTCCTTGTCCTGCCAGCGGTTGCGAGTGATGAAGTAGCCGTGGATGTGGTCCACCGCCGTCAGCGGCAACACGGTGGCTGGATTCTGCGGTTCCTTGCCGATCGGCCAGTTGAGGAACGAATAGAAACAATAGTGCGGATAGGTCAGCGCGTTCCACGTCTTCTGGTCGCCGGTCGTGCCGAACTTGCCGGCTTCGAACGGCTCGATGAACGTCTTGTAGGTCCACAACAACGCCGGTCTGTATTGGTCGCTGACCGCCCCGAAACCGAGCGCAAACGAGCCGCGCAAATCATCTTGTTCCAGATAATCGCCGCCGTAGGTGCCGCGACTCGGCACTTGCGCGTAACCGGCTCCGCCCATGTGGGCGACCCAGCGCAACGTCAGCCAGTTGGCGTTCGGACGCGGCGCGTTGATGTAATCCTTGCCGGCCGCGACGCGCGTCGCCTGCATCAGTTCAAGGAATCCACCCTCCGCGCTCAGCCGGCTGGGCGGGAAACCTTCCGAATAGTAGCCGGCATCGCCGAAGCCCATCGTCAACATGCGGGGCATGTTCGATTCGATTTCGGCCAGCCGCTGCTCGACCCACGGGGTGTTGACGCCGGGGTCGCCCTTGATGGCGAGCATGGCCACGCCCGTGCCGCCAATGAGCGAGCCGTAGTGATTCGAGCCGGGCGGGTAGCCGGTGCGGCCGGATAGTTTCTCGATGGTGGTCGGTTCCGGGGCGCGCCCCTTGGCTTTCGCGTCTTCCTCCTCCGACGCGGTGATTTTGCTGAAGTTCTGGATTTCCAGCGCGATCTTCTTGCGAAACTCTTCCGGCCAGGCGTCGTAACAGAAATCATACGCATAGGCCATCGCGCCGAGGACGCTGCCGCACCTCATGTCGGCGCCGGGTTTCCACCACGAGTACCGGTTGTCCACGTCGTTCTTGCCGGCCAGCATGAACTCGACGCAACCCTTGGCGAGGTCGGCGTATTTTTTGTCGCCGGTCAGTTGATAGAGGAATCCGAACCCGGCCGCGTGCCACGTCGTGAACGTGCCGGGAGGCGCGGCCTTGGTCTTGCGATGGTTGTGTGGTGGCTCGGCGCTGAACTGCGTAGGCAACGCCTCGCCGTTGTTGCCGAGCAACACGCGCAGCCGCTCGATGATCGCCTTGCCTTCGGGCGTTTGCGCCCGTTGCCGCAAGGCCGGCAGGTCGGCTTTGCGGAACAGCAAGCGCGGATGCTCGCCCGGCTGCGGCGCGGCAAAACCCGCGACCGGCACCCACCATGGACGCTCGTCGAAGTCATGCCGCCAGAGAACACGCTCGTAACTCTTCACGTCACCGCCACCCCGCGTCGCGCCGCCGCGACCGGCCGCGCGCCGCACATCGGACGTCGGTTTGCCGTCGGCATCAAGCTTGGTGATGACTGCCCGTCCGCCGCAGAGGCCCTGCACCCGCTGCATCGTGAAATCAATCTGGTATTTCTCCTTCGGGTCGCCGCCGACGTGGAGATGCCGGCCGCTGACGACAAAACTGCCCTTGGCGATGCCGGAATCAGAAACGGGACCAAAGTTTTCCACGGAGAACGGCACGGCTTGCGGCGCCGGCCACTTGGCCTGCGCGCTGAGGCCGATCAAACCGTATTGCACTTTGCCGTCGGCCACGCCGAGCGTGACTTCGATGGCGTCCATGTCAATCGTGCCGGGCGGCACCTCCTGGCTCATGCCGGCTTTGAGGACGGCGTTTCCCCAAGTTGGATCCGTCTCGCCCACCGTGCCGATGAGATTGCCCTCGACCACTTTCTTGTCGTCGTGAATCGGCTGGCCGTCGGCGCGGCGGGCGGTGTACCTGCCGCCGAGGGTGATCTTGCCGTCGTCTTGTGGTTTGAGTTGGCCATCAATCGTCACCTCGAGCACAAACGACAGTCCATCCTGCGGCACCCAGAGGTCCGGCGTGATGAGGAATTTCATCGCGCCCTTGAGCGTCTTGGCGACCGGGTCGGCCACGACGGTGCTTTCCTCGAGGAAATGAATCGAGGTGTTGAACCGCCGCGCCGTGGCGAGGGCGTTGACGACCTTGCCGTCCTGAAACATTGGGTAGATGTCCAGTTTTTTGTCCGTGCGATCATCGCCCGGCGTGCCACCCCAGAGCGTGGACAAACCGACGTGCCACGTGCCCTCGGTCATGCTGGGTGCGGCGTTAGTCATGGGTTGTGTCGCCACGATCAACGCGGCAACAGCAGTCAGTGTCAGTGTTTTCATAATGGGTCTCCCTGTCTTGGAAAGCCGGCCGCCTTACTTGGCCGGGGTGAACTTGGCAAGGGTCAGCTTGCCGTCTCCGATGGTGATGGTCTGTGCGCCGATGGTGATCTTGTTGCCAGACACGTTGGGCGCGGGATGATCCTTCTCCGCCAGCGTCACCACCGTCACTTTCGTGCCGGCCGCGTCGAGTGTTGTCGTCTTGGTGTTCTTGCCGCCTGGCTTCTGTTCGCCCGTCACGG
Source organism: uncultured Verrucomicrobiota bacterium (assembly GCA_964514435.1). Classification (GTDB taxonomy): domain Bacteria; phylum Verrucomicrobiota; class Verrucomicrobiia; order Palsa-1439; family Palsa-1439; genus CAZEQV01. Next base: position 10,304 of record CAZEQV010000016.1, on the reverse strand, counting down.
CCACCACCGGCACGGCGCCGCTGAAATCCACCACGAGCGCGTTGCCGGCTTCGTCGGCGAGTTCCATCGAGCCATCCTGACCGGCCCGGAAATACGCGGTCTTGCCGCCCAGTCGGCCCAGGCCAAACTTGTCGCCCAATCCCCACACCATCGTGCCGGCGGTGACCGCGCCGCTCTTGTAGCCGCCCGGCCCGCGTTTCATCAACGTCGTCACCACGACATCATCCTTGTCCTGCCAGCGGTTTCGGGCGACGTAGTAACCGTGCCGGTCATCCGCGATCACGCGCGGCAACACCTCGCCGGGATTGATCTTCGTGGCCGGCCAGTTGACGAACGCATACACGAGCAGATGCGGATACGGGCCGCTGTTCCAAGTCTTGTCCTTGCCGGTCTCGACCATGTTGTCGTAGATCCACGCCATCGCCTGCGCCTCGCGCGGCAACACCGCGCCCATGCCCTGCGCGAAGTCGCCCATGTGGGAAATGATCTGGCGCGCATAGAGATTGTTGTCGCCGTAATCGCCCCGGTGCGGGATCATTGGCTTGCTCGCCACGGGAGATTTCTTGCCGGCCTTCTCATCCATCCAATCGCCCGTCGGCACAATCTCGTGCATCAACCGTAACACCGTCGCGCGCCCGACCGGCCGCGGCGAGATGTAGTCCTTGCCCCCGGCCACCTTGAGGCTCTGCATCAATGGCAACACGCCGTTGTTCGCCGCGATGCGGCCGCACGACGTGCCCTCGGCGAACCAGCCATAGTCACCAAACCCGTTGCCGAGAACGTTCTGCAGGTTTGTCTCCACCGTCTGGAGGATGTCGGCCAGCCGTTTGTCGTCCGCGCCCGGCTCGCCCATGAACGTCAACGCCAGCAGTCCCGGCCCGAGCAGATACGCGCCGTAATGGTTGCTGCCCGGCGGATAACCGCCGGCTTTGGCCAGTTCCTCGGGCGTGAAGAAAACGTTCTTGTCCACCTTCTTCTGTTTCATGTTCATCAACTTCTCGGTGACGCTCTTGCGGTAGTCGGCCGGCCAGGCGTCGGCGCAGAAGTCGTAGGTCAGACAAATGCTCTGCAACACGAAACTCATGCGGAACCCCGTGCCCGGCGTGGTCCAGTTGTAACGCGAATCGCGGTCCACCTGACCCTCGAAGATTTTGTCGAGACACTGCCGGGCGAGGTCGGCATATCGTTTCTCGCCGGTCAGCACGTAGAGAAAACCGAACCCGACCGGGTGCGACATGGTGAACGAGCCGACCGGCCATTTGTTGATGGCGCCTTCGTTGGCATTGTTAACGGGCGGGTCATTGGGCCAAGTCTCCGGCAACGCATCGCCGCCGCCGAGCAACACCTTGAGATGAGCGATCATCGCTTTGCCCTCGGGCGTCGCCGCGCGTTGCCGCAACGCCGGGCTGTCGGCTTTACGGAACAACAGCCGGGGATGTTCCCCCGGCGCGGGCGCTTGCCAGCCAGGTACCGGCGCGGGCCAAGTTTCGTTGGCGGCACAAGTGAATGTTGTTGTCAAAATCGCGGCGGCGGTCAGCAAACTGGCAACTTTCACGGTGGTTGTCTCCGAATGGGGTTGCGGTTAATGCTAGGGGCAAATGCTACCAACAACACCACGAACCGCAACCGGTTTCGCTGAGCGCGCGTGTTCTGCCACTCTCTCACCACGACATCATTCAAAACATCGGTGCCTAGCAGGCCGGTCTCATTGTCCTTGTTGCCGCGACCTTTGTCTTTGATTGGTCTATTCGTGTCGGGTATGGGATCAATCCAACCCGCAGGCGGCGAACGCGGGCAGACATCTCAATCAGAATGCGTGACCACTTGCCGTCGAGGACTTCGTGATGCGAGGGACTACCGTTTTTCGTATTCCTTCAGGAATCCCACGAACTCGCGCCGGTGATCTTCCTCGCCGCCAAGAATCCCGATGACCATGTCCTGCGTGACGTAGTCCTCGCCTTCGCAAAGCTTGATAATCTTGGTGTATTGCTTGATGGCACCTTCTTCGGCGGCAATCACACCTTTGATGACCGCCACCACATCGGTCGTATCCTTCTTCGGCTGCAGTGATTTTTGCGCGCGCGGCAGGTCAAACGATCCCGGCACCAATCCGCCAATGGTCTTGATACGCGCCGCCAACTGCTGGGCATGCATCACTTCCGTCGCAATATCCGCCGCCAATGCTTTCTTGATGACTTCCGATCGAACGCCGTCGAGATTCACCGACGCTGCGATGTAATTCTGAACTGTTTCCAGTTCCATGGAGTAAGCGAGAGTGAGTTCCTTGATGATTTTGTTTTTCTTCATGATGGCGAATAGTAGCAGAGGACGAATTGAAATGCGAACCGAGCAAGATTGGTGTTAACCGCAAGAGCCAAAACCGCTACACTGTCGCCATGAAACACACCAAGCCCGTGGCGAATTACATGAATCTTCTCGCAGCGATGGAACGCGCCTTGAAGACCGCCAACATCCCGATCATCATCACGGAAGCAACGCTCAAGCAGCCGGGGCCACGCATCCTGTTTGTGAACCGCGCCTTCTGCGCCAGCACCGGTTACTCCGAGAAGGAACTGGTCGGCAAGACACCGCGGATCTTGCAGGGACCGCGCACGAACCGACTGTTGCTGCAGAAACTCGCCGAGCGGTTGAAAAACGGCGAACCATTCATTGGCCAGACCATCAACTATCGCAAAGACGGCGTGCCCTATCTGGCCACCTGGAACATCAGCCCTATCTGCGACGACAACGGCAAGATCACCCACTACGTTTCGTTCCAGTTGCACTCCCAAGCCCCCCGCGAATAGCCATCGCGTGCGCTTGAATGGCTGCACGCTCGCCACGACTGAACCTTGCGAGGTGTTTCAGTTGGAGTCCCATGCGCTGGTTTTGTCGCAGCAACTTCTCGTGCCGCATAAGAAAGTCCCAGTACAGCGTTGTGAACGGACACGCCTCCGGCCCCGTTGCCATGCCGGGTTTGAACCGGCACCGCTCGCAGTAGTTGCTCATCCGCTGGATGTACTTGCCGGTCGCCACGTACGGTTTCGAAGCCATCACCCCGCCGTCTGCGTATTGCGACATGCCCAACACGTTCGGCAACTCCACCCATTCCACCGCATCCACATACACCGCCAGATACCACTTATGAACTTCGTCCGGATCCACTCCCAGCAACAACGCCAACAACCCCGTCACCATCAGCCGCTGAATGTGATGCGCAAACCCGTATTCCAGGGTTTGCCCGATGACCTCGCGCAGACAATTCATCTCCGTCTGGCCGGTCCAGTAAAACGGCGGCAACGCCAGCTTCGCCCCCAGCACATTACGCTTCGCGTAACCCGGCATGAACTGCCCATACACCCCCCGCACATACTCGCGCCAACCCAACACCTGACGCACAAACCCCTCGACTGCCGGCAACGGCGCGCGCTTGTCCCGATAGGCTTGCACCGCTGCTGCGAGCACTTCGCGGGGATCCAACAACTTCAGATTCATCGCCGCTGAAATCCGCGAGTGATAAAGGAACGGTTCACCCGACCACATCGCATCTTGGTACCGGCCAAAGTCCGGCAACCTGTGAACCACAAAATCCTCCAACGCCTGCCGCGCCTGATCCCTCGTTACCGGCCAATCAAACCGCTTCAGCTTGCCGGGATGATCCGCAAACTTTTCCTCCACCAACCGGATCACGTCCCTCGTGACTGCGTCCGGCTCGAATCGCCGCGGCACCGGCACCTGTCCCGGTCCCCGCTCGCCAAAAACCCCGCGGTTTTCAGCATCGAAATTCCAAGCACCACCCACCGGTTGATCGCCATTCATCAACACATCGTGTTTCCGCCGCATTTCCCGGTAGAAGAACTCCATCCGCAACTGCTTCCTGCCGGCTGCGTGAGCGGCAAACTCCCGCCGGCTGCACAAGAAATGACGGTCCTCCCGGACATCCAACCCCGGCACCGTCCGCCTCAGTTCTTCCCGAACCCGCCACTCTCCCGGTTCCACCACCATCACCCGCTGCGGGTACAGTTGCCCAAGTGATTCCGCCAGCGCTGCTCCCAAGCTCTCCGCCGTTTTGCCACTGCCCAATTCCCGGTAATGAACCGTCACTCCATTCCGCCGCAGCTCATCCCGAAAATGCCGCATCGCCGACAAGAACATCACAATACGCGCCTTGTGCGACCACACATGCTCCGCCTCGCCGGACACCTCCGCCATCCACACCGCATCCTGCCGGGCATCAAACCCGTCAAACCCCGCCGACCTCGCATCCAACTGATCGCCGAGAACAATCACCAAGTTTCGCATGCCCGCACGATGCCTCCATCCGCCCTGTTCGCCACGCCTCGCAACATCCCGCGAAACACCAGCTCGTGCAGCGGCCAGATGCCGTACCAATACAGCAGCCCCCACAAGCCGGCCGGGTCAAATATCGCGGTCTGGCGGATCACGGAACCATCCCCATCGGATTCGACTTTGAACTCCAGCCAGGCGCGACCCGGCAACTTCATCTCTGCCCGCAACAACAACCGATGCGGCGGCTCAAACGCCTCGACGCGCCAGCAATCCACTGCTTCCCCCACGCGCAACTCCGCCGCCAACCGTCGTCCCCGTCGCATCCCCACTCCTCCCACCAGCAGATCCATCCAGCCGCGAATCGTCCACAACCAGTTCGCGTAATACCAGCCGGTATCTCCGCCGATGGAGGCAATCGGACGAAACGCACGATCCGCGCTGACCGCCACCTTCACACTGCGCGTGTCCACCAGCCGATTCCCCAACCGCACACCACCCCAATGTCGCAGCGCACCGGACGCGCTGACGGCGTCCGACCACCGTGTTTGGGCGCACTCGCGGTCTTCGTTCCGCAACGCCAGTCGAATCGCTTCCTGAATCCCCACCGGCTTCACCGCAAAAAGCTTCTGCGCCGTGGCGTCGCGCACCACCGTCGGATGCCGGATGCTGTCAATCAACTTGCGCCCCACCCGCGCATACAACGGCGTCACCAGTCCCAGCCACAAGCTCGACAAGCGCGGCGTCAGCACGGGCACCGGAATCATCCACCGCCGCAACCCGCGTTGCCGGGCATATTCGCGCATGAGTTCTTCGTAGGAAACCACATCCGGCCCACCGACCTCATAAATGGCCGGCAACGCGGCAACGGGCAACCGCGCGGCGGCCAGCAAGTATTCCAAAATATCGTTGATGAAAATCGGTTGCGCCCGCACGCGCACCCAGCGGGGCGTCACCATGACCGGCAACCTCTCCACCAGAGCGCGGATCATCTCAAACGACAAACTGCCGGAGCCGATGATGATGGAAGCGCGAAACTCGATCACAGGCACACCGGCCGCGCGCAATTGATCGCCCACTTCGTGCCGGCTGCGCAAATGCGGCGAGAGCGAGTCGGCATCTTCGCCCAATCCGCCCAGATAGATGATGCGTTTCACTCCGCCAGCCTTCGCTGCAGCGCCGAAGTTCTGCGCCGCCAGCCGGTCTTGATCCTCGAAGTTGCCCGTCGCCCCCATCGAATGAACCAAGTAATACGCCACATCCACGCCTTGCATGGCGTCGTACAATCCCGTGCGTTCGAGCAAATCTCCAGCGACCACTTCGGTGGTGGGTTTCACACGTCCGCGAAGACGCACCGGATCGCGCGCCAGACATCGGACCTGGCACTCCCCGTTCTCCAACAGCGGCAACAACCGTCCCCCCACGTATCCCGTCGCTCCCGTCAACAGCACGCGCGAAGTCACGATCTGTTCAGCCTCCAAATGGCGAAGTTCAGCGCTAAGGCAAACGTGACCCAGGCCAGATACGGCACGAGCAACCATCCCGCCGCCGGTGACACCCGCCAGAACGCCACCGTCGTTCCCGCAATCGCCGCCCAAAGCAGGACGATGATCACGAACGCCCATCCCAACTGATGCAGACCGAAGAACACCGGCGACCATGTCGCGTTGAGCAACAGCTGCGCGGCAAACCAGAGGAGCGCCCCACCCCATCCCACCCGACGCCACACCAACCAACCAGCCACGGCCATCATCACGTACAACAGCGTCCATACCGGACCGAACAACCAACTCGGCGGAGTCCACGACGATTTCACGATGGTGGGATACCAATCACGAACCGATGGACCGGTCGCCAACCCTCCGAGCGCGGCAGCGCCAAAACAAGCCATGACAAATAGGGCCATCACGATCCATTGATTCTTCATGGCTTGCGCCCATTCACAACCGCCATCACACCCAGCACAACCATACCGGCCAAATCATGGTCGGAGACCAATCCGTGCGGCACAATCACCGACTTGGCCGGGTACAACATCATCACCGCCGCTGCAAACATCGCCACACGTCCGCCCCACCCCAGTGATTTGAAGAGGTACCCGGACAAACCCGACGCGAACGCGATCACGCCCAGCACGCCCACTACCGTCGCGTAAATGACCGCCACGATGCTGAGCGATTGCCCCGCTGGCGCCAACAACAGCAGTTCAGGACGATACACAAACATGAACGGCAAGGTAAACCCCACCAATGCCACACGAAACGCCGCCATGCTCGTGGGGATGATCTTTGACCCCGCGATGGAACTGGCCGCGTACGCAGCCAACGCCACCGGCGGCGTCACCATGGACATCATCCCAAAATAAAAGATGAACATATGCGCGGCCAACGGCGGCACGCCGAGCTTGCCCAGCACCGGTCCGACCAACGTCGCCATCAGCAGATAACAGACGACCGATGGCAGACCCATTCCCAACACCAGCGAGCCGATCATGATCATCACCAGCGCGCCGGTCAGGTTGTTCTGCGCCACCGGCAAGATCATCGAGGGGAAACTCGTGCCCACGCCGGTCAGCGTCACCACGCCGATAATCACACCGACGCAAGCCGACGCGCACACCAGCGGCACTGCATCTTTGCCGGCCTGCGACACGGCGCTCATCAACCGTCGCCAACTCAACCGTGTTTCCGGGCGCAACAAACTCAACACCGCGACCACCGCCAGCGACCACGACACCGCGCGAAACGGGGTCATCCCCAAAACCAGAAACACAATCAAACTCACCAACGCCGCCGCGAACAACACACCCTTGAACGGTTCCAGCTTCTCGTACCGGTGCACCGTCGCCTCGTCGAGTTTCACCGCCTCGAAGCCACCGGTCTCGGCCAACTTGCGCGAGTGAAAATGCACAAACAGAAACAGCGACAAATAATACAAGATGGCCGGTATCAACGCGGCCTTGATCACCTGCAGATACGTCACCGGCGGCTGCACAATCTCCAACATCAAATACGCCGCCGCGCCCATCACCGGCGGCATCAGCGCGCCGCCGGAACTCGAAGCCGCTTCAATCCCACCGGCAATCTCCCGCTTGAATCCCGAGGCCCGCATCATCGGAATCGTGAACGTGCCGGTCGTGACCACGTTGGCCACGGCGCTGCCGGACAAGGAACCCATCAAGCCGCTGCTGATCACCGCCACCTTGGCCGGCGCGCCGCTGCTGTTGCGAAACACCCGTCGCGCAAACTCAATGATGAATTCCGTCGCGCCCGTCGCGCCGAGAAGCGCCCCGAACACCACAAACAGGAACACGTACCGGAACATCACGTCCAAAGCCACGCCGAACACGCCTTGCGTGTGCAACACCGCCTGCGAGAGCGTCCGCTCCAGACTGTAACCACGGTGCGGCATCAACCAGTCCGGCAAGCTCGGTCCGAACAGGGCATACGCCACAAACACTACCGCCAACAACGGCAACGCCCACCCCAAACATCGGCGGGCGGATTCCAGCACCAGCAACCCCAACACAATCGCCACGGTCAGATCCAGCGCGCCCTCCTGACCGGCGCGATTGCCGAGCGATTGTCCGCCGATCCACCACGACCGGAAGGCCGGCTCCGTCTGGGTGATGATGTAGCCGCAACTGAGCACCACCAACACGACGAGGACAACGTCGAGTGTGCGCGACCAGACCTTGGCCGCCGACTTTTTCCTTGCGGGGAAATTCAAGTAGGCCAACGCCATTCCCACCAAACCGAATACCGCCAGCGCCGATTGTGGGCGCAACGTGGGATGGTTCACCTCCCACAGCACAAACCCGGTAAGAAGGAACGCCAGGACGGTGTTAATTGCGGAGACCACGGTCCATCTCAGTCTTTCCAGACGCCGATTTCCTTGTAGTACCGAATCGCGCCGGGATGAAACTCCGTGCCCACGTTGCGCGCGGCGTTCTTCTCGTTGATCGCCTTGCCGGCCGGATGTTTGGCGGCGACTTCCGCGCGATTCTCGTACAGCGCCTTGGTGAACTGATAGACCGTGTCGTCATCCTTCTGGGAAGACGTGATCAGATGCATGGAGCCAACGTTCAGGCAAACAAAGGGCTCCGTCTGTCCCTTGTAGGTATTGGCCGGCACCGTCGCCTCTTGAAAGAACATATATTCGGCAATCAGTTTCTTCCGCGCCGCCTCGTCGAACGGTATGAAATGAATGTCCCCGGTCGCGCACGCCTGGGTAATGGACGCCGTCGGAATCGCTCCGCCCAGAAACGCGGCAGCAGCCGAACCATCGCTCAACATGTCCACAGCCGCCGTTTGCGTCGCATACAACGGCGTGATGTCCTGCATCGTCAACCCGTGCGCCTCCAGGATCGGTCCGACAAAATACTCAAAGCCCGCCCCTGCCGGGCCAATGACGACCCGTTTGCCTTTGAGGTCAGCCATGGTCTTGATGCCGGACGTCGCGGGCGTGATGAAGAACGCCACATTGGGCGCCAAGGTCATCACCGCTTTGACCGCCTGGGGTTCTTTCCACTCGCCCTTGCCCCGCACCGCGAAGTACGTGATCGCGGCGTTGGCCATGCCAAGGTCAATTTCGTTTTTCACGAGCCGGCGAATGTTCTCCTGCGTGCCCATCGTCGCTTCGGCGGTGACATTCCAGTTGCCGGTTTCCTTGTGGGCGTTGAGCACTTCGCTGATGGCGCCGCCGACCACAAAGAACGCGCCGCCGGGAGGCGCTGTTCCGATGCTGAGAAACTGGGTCTTGCCGGGTTTTGCTGACGGTTCTGCTTCGGTCGAAGACTGCCGCGAACAACCGGCGACCACGGCACACAGGCACACCACAAGAGCGAGTTGGATTTTCATGATGGCCACACCATAGCCGGCTACGTGGCCAAGTCAATCATACCTTGCCGCTCCGATTCAGCAGCCCGGCCACGGCCAGCCACAACAACACAAACCCGGCTGCGCCACCGGCCACCTGTGTCATCCAATGAAACCCACGCGCCTCCTGCGCCATCAGTTTCACCGTCATCGGCCTGCCGGTTTCGGTCTGCAGAACCTGCGTGAACAATTGCGGCACTCCGCGACGCGGCAGATTCACCCGTAGCGGCAACACCTTGGCCACCGCCACTTCCTGTGCCTGTTGGAGCTTGTCCCATTGCTGCTCTGCCGATTTCGCGTCGTACTGGATGGCGGCTCGTTGTTGCACTTGGTCATCCAGCGCCAGCGCACCGGATTGGGCGGCGGCATTCATCTGGATCACCTGACCTTGCGCCATCACAAGATTGCTGACCTGCGCCTGACGCAATTCCTTTTCCAACTTCTTCAACTCATCATTGTCCCTTTCGTTGTAATCCTGATTGCCTTGAACCCGACTGTAATACTCGTTGGCTTCCTTCAACTTTCCGCTCGACAGATTCCCGCGCACGCTCTTGAACAGAGTCTGCACTTCCGACTGTCGTTTGCTCCTGTTGATATCCTCCGCCTGCTCGTAATCGCCCAACGAATACGTGTAGCTCTTTGTCTGTGCCTGTCTGTCTTGTGCCACGGTCGTATCGGTTTTCATCACAGTCGGTGTCATCGAGCCTTTCAATTCGCGGTACTCAAAATCCGGCGGCAGGAACAAGTCCCACCGGGCATTCTTCAACGGCACATCCAAGGCCGGTGTCATCAACTCCACCTGACCCCGTTTCTTCGGGAACGTGACCGACCCCACATAGATCACCTCGACCGTGACATTCGCCGTGTCGGAACTGGATCGTTCCATCGGCAACAGCAGCTTGCCATCGCGCAGACTCGGACGCACCGGCTCGCCGGCCACAAATGCCGACCAAACCTCTGAGCCATCCGGCAGCTTCACTTCCAGATATTGCCGCGCGTTGTTTCGAACCTCCAACGCCATCTCCGTCATCATCTGGCCGTCTTCGGACACCACGGAAGTCAGCTTCATGCTGTCCACCAACGCCTGCAGCACTTCCGCTTCCTCGAGCACAGAGAAATCGGGGTTCACGCCTACCAGTC